>JBGTIA010000571.1:0-3506 GCA_041745835.1 Ilumatobacteraceae bacterium
GTCGGTAGAGCCGGTACCCGAGCGGCGTGCCGTCGGCGCCGGGGAGCGTGCCATCGATGATCTCGCCGACCTCCGGCCCCGGCGGCATCGCTGCGCCGGAGGCCTCCATGAACTGACGGGCGCCGTCGACACCCATCGTCTCCAACGGCGGCAGTTCGAGTTCGGCCATCATCGTCAACATCGCCTGTACGTCGGGCTTCAACGGCCGAATCACGCCGTCGTTGGTCTGCGTCACCCCATCACCGGCGAGCGTGAAGCCGAAGTAGCCGCGCTCGACGACCTCATCGCAGATCGCACGGTAGGCGCCCACACCGCCGGGATACGGCAGGAACACCTGCGGTTTGCCCGGGACGTTGGCGCCCATGTACCACGAGTTGGCGGTCGGTAGCAGCGTGAGGTCGGCGATCTCGTTGCTGTGCTGTACCCACCTCTGCTGAGCGAGTTCGGTCGGCTCGATCGTGTTCATTCCCGCCGAACGCAGGTGCTGCAGTGTGTCGGTGATCAGGTCGACGTGTTGCTCGATCGACACCATCATGTTCGACAGCACCGACGGGCTGCCCGGACCGGTGATCATGAACAGATTGGGGAACCCGACGGTCATCAGCCCGAGGTAGGTCTGCGGGCCGTGCGCCCAGGCCTCGCGGAGTGACTCACCGTCGCGTCCGGTGATGTCGACCCCGACGATCGCGCCGGTCATCGCATCGAAGCCGGTCGCGAACACGATCGCGTCGAACTCCAACGACTCGCTACCGCCATCGCCGTGCCCGGACAGCTCGATGCCCGTCTCGGCGATCGTTTCGATCGGCCGCTTCTGCAGGTCGACGAGGCGAACATGCGGGAGGTTGTAGGTGGCGTAGTAGCCGGTGTCGAGACACGGCCGCTTCGTGGCGAAGTAGTGGTTGGTGGGGCACAGAGCCTCGGCGACCTCGGGATCGTCCACGATCGAGCGGATCTTGCCGTGGATGAACTGCCGCATCGTGTCGTTCGCCTCGGCATTGGTGCCCATGTCGTTGTACGGCTGCAGGTAGGCGAGTTCGCCGCGTTGCCACACCGCCTCGTAGGCGGCGATGCGTTCGTCCTCCGACACGGCGAGCGCGCCGATCTCGGGCGGCGTCTGCGGCACACCGATGCCCGAGTGACGGGCCTGCTCTCGATAGGCGGCGGGGTCCTTGCGGTACTCGACGAGCCGCTCTTCGGAGATCGGCCCGTTGTAGGCCGGGATCGAGAAGTTCGGCGTGCGCTGGAACACGGTGAGCTGATCGGCCTGCGACGCGATGATGGGGATCGACTGGATGCCCGACGATCCGGTGCCGATCACCGCCACGCGCTTGCCGGTGAAGTCCACACCGTCGTGCGGCCAACTGTTGGTGAAGTAGACCTCACCGCCGAAACGGTCGGCGCCCTCGATGTCGGGCACCTTCGGCATCGACAGACAGCCGGTGGCCATCACGTAGAACTTGGCAGTCACGTCCGCGCCGGTGTCGGTGTCGACCTTCCAGCGATGGGCGGCGTCGTCCCACTCGGCGGAGGTGACGCGCGTATTGAAACGGATGTCGCGACGCAGGTTGTGCTTGTCGGCGACGAACTGGGCGTAACGGAGGATCTCGGGCTGGGTGGCGTAGCGCTCCGACCACGTCCACTCCTCCTGCAGTTCGGGGTCCCAGCTGTAGGAGTAGTCGACGGTGAGGATGTCGCACCGGGCGCCCGGGTAGCGGTTCCAGTACCACGTGCCGCCCACGTCGTCGGCGGTCTCGAGCACCACGGCGCTGAAGCCGGCTCGGCGCATCTGCACCAGCTGGTACATACCGGCAAACCCGGCCCCCACGATCACGACGTCGACATCGGTGCTCTCGGTCATTCACTGTCCCCTTCGATCGGTGCCCTCGGTCGACAGTGTCGCGCTCCCGCTGCCCCGCCACCGATGCGGAGGGCCGCCACCGCCTCGCACCGATCACGTTTGTGTGCGGATTCGGGTGACCCGCCCCACCCGGAATCCCACGCAAACGTGGGAGTGGGCGTGTACTCAGACGGCGACGGGGGCCATGGCGTCGGCGACGAGGTCGACGGAACGGAGGCGTTGACCGATCGTCGGTGACGCGTGCGCGGTGATCAGCTCGTCGGCCCCGGTGAGGCGGGCGAACTCGTCGAGATACGACGTGACGTCCTCCGACGTGCCGACGGCGGAGTAGTGCATCATCTGGGCGATCTGTTGGCCCTGCGGTGAGGCCAGCACCGCATCGGCCTCGTCATCGGAGAGGTCACGCCCCGGCGTCACGAACCGCGCGACGCGCCAGCGGCGAACGGTCGTCCACTGCTCGCGCGCCTCGTCGCCGGAATCGGCGGCGATCACGCTGACCGCAGCCATCGCGTACGGCTCGGCGAGCTGCTCGGAGGGCCGGAACTCGCGCTGGTACAACTCCATAGCATCCAGCAGCGAGGCGGGTGCAAAGTGCGACGCGAACGCGTAGGGCAAGCCGAGTATGGCCGCCAGTCGAGCGCCGAAAAGCGAGGATCCGAGGATGTACAACGGCACGTCGGTGCCCGCACCGGGAACTGCGACGACGCCGGGGATCTTCGTGTCGCCTCGCAGGAATCCCTGGAGTTCGAGCACGTCCTCCGGGAAGTGATCGGACGACCGAGCGTCGCGGCGCATCGCCCGCATCGTGGCCTGGTCGCTGCCAGGTGCCCGGCCGAGGCCGAGGTCGATACGACCGGGGTACAGCGTGGCCAGCGTGCCGAACTGTTCGGCGATGACGAGCGGCGAGTGGTTCGGCAACATCACGCCGCCTGCCCCGAGCCGGATCGTGGAGGTGTGGGCGGCGACGTGCGCGATCAGCACGCTGGTGGCCGACGACGCTATCGACGCCATGTTGTGGTGCTCGGCGTACCAGACCCGGCGGTAACCGCGGGCCTCGGCTCGCTGGGCGAGCTCGACACTGTTGCGGAACGCGTCCGTCGCCGTCTCGCCGCGTCCGATGATCGCGAGGTCCAGGATCGACAACGGGATCGAGTGCGGCTCCGACATGGCGACAGCATGCCCGCGTGAGGGACCCACTCGCACCCCGAGCGATGAGCGACGTGACCGTATTTGGTCGGTTCGCTCATCGCGGCCCGCAGTCCTTCCCGAGCGATGAGCGACGTGACCGTATTTGGTCGGCTCGCTCATCGCTGGGAGGCGTGGGCCGTTAGCGTTCGTGGTGATGGATCCCGCCGGGGCGACCACGGCCACACCCCGCTACCTGCCGTTCATGGACGGACCCGCACCGTCCGGCGCCGCCTCGTTCCGTTGGCGTCTCGGTGTCAGACCGCTCGACCTCCACGATTGGATCGAGCTCGGGCCCGATGCCGACGAGGCGATCGCCGCCAAGCCGAGGCTGATCGACGAACACCCCGGCACCGTGTTCGCCGTGCTCGACGACATCGAGGCGGAGGCGACGGAGGTTGCGGCGGCGCTCGTCGCACACCTGCGTCTGCGGTGGCCCGATCGGTACGGCGACGTCGACCTC
>JBGTIA010000572.1:0-5161 GCA_041745835.1 Ilumatobacteraceae bacterium
CCCAGGTCTCGCGGAACCAAGAGACGACGATCTTGGTTCCGCGAGACCCGGGCGCGGGGAACCAAGGGTGGAGGTGCCGCTGGGGGCGTTCGTCGGGACGAGATCGGGGGACAAGGGGGGCGACGCGAACCTCGGGGTGTACGCACGGAGCAATGCTGGATGGGCGTGGCTGGACAGCGAGCTCACCGTCGACCGGCTGCGCACGCTGCTGCCCGAGACTGCGGACCTGACGATCGACCGGTACCGGTTCCCCAACCTGAGCGCACTCAACTTCGTCGTCCGTGGGCTGCTCCAAGAGGGCGTCGCAGCGTCAACCCGCCAGGACGCGCAGGCCAAGGCGCTGGGTGAGTGGCTTCGATCTCGCATCGTCAGCGTGCCCGCCTCGGTGCTCACCTGACGGGCTGCGCTCAGGCCGGTAGCCGGTCCAGGAGCGCTCGCTGGCCCTGAATGATCACCGAACGCGCCGACTCGAGGTCGAACCACGCTGCCCGATCGATCTCGGGGAACGACTGGATCCGCCCGGACTTCGGCGGCCACTCGAGTTCGAACGTGTTGCTGATGATCGTCGTCGCATCGAGGTCTCCCTCGACAGCCCACGCCTGCACCGTCTTGCCGCCGCCCTGGCGGACCTCGCCCAGGTCCGTGACCGCCGCCGATGGCAGCGCGACGCCGATCTCCTCCTCGAACTCGCGCTTCGCCACGGCGAGCGGTTCCTCGCCGGGCTCGACCTCACCTTTCGGGATGGTCCACGCCCCCGCATCCTTGCGGGCCCAGTAGGGCCCTCCCATATGTCCGAGCAGCACCTCGACACCGGCACCCGTGCGGCGATACAGCACGATGCCGGCGCTGCGCTTCACCGCAGCGGTCCGATGTCGACGAGCCGGAGCACGACGCGCTCGTCCTGGCGCGACGCATCGAGGTCGACGTCCGCAACGATGCGCCATTCGTTCGTCTCGTCGGCATCGTGGAGGATCTGCGTGACCCGCCCACTGTCCGGATCGAACTGGAAGCGGTCGCCGGAGCGCGCCGCAGCGTCGACGAGGACGTCGCCGAACTCGTCTCGATACGCCGCCATCGCCAGGACGACGTCCTCGCCTGAGCGCCAGCGCTCCCGATCGACTGCGTCGGCCACGATCTCGTCGTAGCCAGTCCGGCGCGACAGGCGTTGAACCCAGTCGAAGGCCCGGTTGCGGACCATCACCCGGAACGCCCGGCGGTCGTCGACGATCGAGCGTTCACCAGTCGGCAACGACGGTCTGAGCGCCTCCACCGAAGCGTCGTCCTCGGGGTGCAGCAGCCGTTCCCACTCGTCGATCAGACTCGAGTCGACCTGGCGGATGAGCGCGCCGAGCCAGACGACCGCCTCGTCGAGCTCGGGCGTGCGGAGGTCACCGGGCACGTTCTGCTGCAGCGCCTTGTACACGTCGGACAGGTAGCGCAGCACGACGCCTTCGGATCGCTTGAGTCCGTAGTCCTGCACGTACTCGCCGAAGGTCATCGCCCGCTCGTACATCTCCCGGACGATCGACTTCGGCGCCACGTTGTCCGATCCCACCCACGGATGCCGCGCGCGGAACTCGTTGAAGTTGCCGTAGATCCAGTCGCGGTTCGGCTTGGGATGTTCGACCTGGGCGAGCCGCTCCATGCGTTCGTCGTACTCGATCCCGCTCGACTTCATCTCGGCCATCAGGTCGTCCTTGGCGCGCTTGGTCTGCGCGGCCAGGATCACACCGGGGTTCTCCTGCACGGCCTCGATGATCGACAACACGTCGAAGAGATGCTCGATCTCGTCGTCGCGGGCCGGCAACGCGCCGAGGGCCTCGACAGCCCACAACGACAGTGGCTGGTGGAGCGCGAACTCGTCCTGCAGGTCGAAGTTCACCCGCACCCGCCGACCCCATTCGTCGGGGTGTTCAGGGAACTCCAGCAGCTCGGCCTCGACCAGCGACCGGTAGATCGAAATGGTCCGACGGATGTGGTCGCGTTGGCGCTTTCGCGACTCGTGGTTGTCGGTCAGCAGTGTCCGCACTGCTCGGCACCCGTCGACACCGTCTCGTGTCGGCCGGTCGAGCAGGCTCATCACCATCTGGTGGTTGACCCGGAAGTGCGAGCGCAGCGGCTCCGGCTCTCCCGACACCAGTTTGTCGAACGTCTCCTGGGTCCAGTGGGCGTAGCCCCGCTCGGGCTGCTTCTTCTTGACGACCTTCTTCCGTGAACCGCCATCGCGTGACTTGTCCTCCAGCCGCTGGTTCTCCACGACGTGCGCAGGCGCCTGTGCCCAGACGTCGCCGCGGTCGTCGAACCCCTTGCGACCCGCACGCCCGGAGATCTGGGCGAACTCGCGGTTCGACAGCAGCCGCACGGTGGTGCCGTCGTACTTGCAGAGCTGGGTGAACAGCACGGACCGGATCGGCACGTTCACCCCGACGCCGAGCGTGTCGGTGCCGCAGATGATCTTGAGCAGGCCGTCCTGGGCGAGTTTCTCGACGAGCAGCCGGTACTTCGGCAGCAAGCCGGCGTGGTGCACGCCGACCCCGGCAGTGATGAACCTGCGCAGATCCTTGCCGATGGGAGAGTCGAACCGGAACCCGGCGAGCGCCTCCTTCACCGCAGCCTTCTCCGTCTTGGAGAGGGGATCGAGCGCCAGATAGTTCTGTGCCGCCTCGGTCGCGTCCTTCTGCGTGAAGTGCACGAGGTAGATCGGTGCCTTGTCCGACTCGAGGAGTGCGGTGACGCTGTGATGCAGCGTCGAGGTCCGGTACTCGAAGTCGAGTGGCACGGGGCGGGTCACCGACTTGATGACGCTGGTCTCCCGGCCGGTCCGGCGAGTGAGGTCCTCCGAGAAGAACGCGACCGAGCCGAGCGTGGCCGACATCAACAGGAACTGCGTGTGGGGCAGTTCCAACAACGGAACCTGCCAGGCCCAACCCCGCTGCGGGTCGCCGTAGTAGTGGAACTCGTCGACGATCGCCACGTCCACCGGGGTTGCCGAACCGTCTCGCAGCGCCCAGTTGGCCAGGATCTCTGCTGTGCAGCAGATGATGGGGGCGTCAGGGTTGACCGACGCGTCGCCGGTGATCATGCCGACACGATCGGAGCCGAACTCGCGGCACAGCGCGAAGAACTTCTCGCTCACGAGCGCCTTGATCGGCGCGGTGTACACGCTTCGCCTGCCCCCGGCGAGCGCGGCGAAGTGGGCCGCTGCTGCAACGAGTGACTTGCCTGATCCGGTCGGCGTGTTGAGGATCACGTGGTTGCCGAGCACCACCTCGAAGATCGCCTCCTCCTGCGCCGGGTACAGCTCCAGCCCGATCTCGAGTGCGTAGCGCGAGAACCCGGCGAGCACGGCGTCGTCGTCGACACCGCCGTCGGCCGACCGCGCCGGGAGGTGGCGGATCAGCGGTGGCTCGGACATCTCGTCGAGGGTACGGCGCGTTCAGACCCGAACGGGTCGTGCAAACGTGGCGTCGAGCGCCTCGGCTACTCTGACGAGGGGCGCCCCCGACGGGGCGCTCAGGCCGGCGGCCTGTACCGCGGCGTCGTCCAGTTCGATGATGCTCGCCTCGTGCAGTCTCCACGGCGGATGGTCGACGGGATGGTGCCGGAGTCGTCCTCGACTCATCGCCACCGTGCCCCAGCGCGCGGTGAGGAACACGTCGAGGTCGGTCGGCTCGATCGGTGCACCGACGTCGATGACGAGGCGCGTCGTCGCTGCCGGCCGACGCGGCCAACGTCGGCGTGCGGTCGTGTACGTCCACGTGGACCCAGCCCGGTCGATCGACATCGCGGACCACACGTACGGGAACCCGATCGTCCATCTCGCGAACGCGACGACGGGGAGCCGAGTGGCGTCGAGCGAGAGGAACCACACCGCCCGATTGCCCGCAGAGTCGACCACGTAGGTGCGGACGTTGGTCTCGGGGAAGCTCGAGATCCACGGCAATGGCGGGAGGAACGTCGGCCCGGCGCGTCGCATCCGGAACGGCACCAACGACACCCAGGCGCCGCCGTCGAAAGTGTCGATCCGCAAGCCGGGCGGGAGCAGGGCCTGAACGTCGTCAGCGGGGTACCGCCAGTGCACGAACGCCAGCTCGTCCCAACGATTTCGCAGCCAGGGGTGCTGGATCGGCGACGGACGGACCGCGGACAACGGCTGGGCCGAAGCCCTGCTCGGTACGCTCGACATGTGGCCAAGCATGACATCGAATCGGTCGAAGTGGACCGTCAGTCGCACGTCGAGGTGCTGTTCGACGACGGCGTCCGAGCTCGGTTCGAACTCGGTCCGCTCCGACTGGCGTGCCCGTGCGCCGACTGCAATGCCCGACGAACCCGGGGCCAGGCCGTCCAACCCGCTGTCGAACGTGGCGAACCGATCACGGTCACCGACGCAGAACTGTCCGGGGCGTGGGGCCTCAGCCTCGACTGGAGCGACGGCCATTCGACCGGCATCTACGCCTGGGAGAAGCTGCGTTCGTGGGTCGACGCCGGCCAGCTCGGAACCGTCCGGTGAGCGTCGAGACCGCACCGTCGCGTCGTCCGGCGACGAGGCCGTCGAACATGGTGGTCGTCGGCCTCATTGCGATCGTCGTGGCGTTCGTGGGCATCGGCGCCCTGCACGCGTTGCAGCAACCACCGTTCTGGCCCACCGACGAGACGGCGCACGTCGGGTACGCGCAGGAGATCGCATCGGGGAGGCTGCCGCAGATCCTGGAGTTCCCGGAGGTGCCGGTCGAGGCGAGGCAGTGGCAGGCAGAACGATCGATGGCCAACGACATCCGGTATCGCGGGGTGTGGGTCGCGAACCATCCGCCGCTCCACTACATCGCCGTTTCGCCACTCACCCTGATCAGTCGAGCCACCGACGCGCCTGACGCCGGGCTGATCCTCATGCGGTTCGCCAACGTGGCCTTCGCTGCGGTCGGGGTGGTGTTCACGTTCCTGCTGGCGTCCGAGCTGACCCGCCGCAACCACCGCCTCGCGCTGCTCGCAGCGGCGCTCGCTGCCCTCGTTCCGCAGGGCCACGCCGTGTTCTCCCAAGGGCTGAACGACGGGTTGGGATTCGCCGCCGGAACGGCGGTCGTGTGGGCGGGTGCCAGATGCCTTCGCCGGATCGACGCGCTGACGCGGCGCGACCTCGCGCTGCTCGCGGTGACCGCCGCCG
>JBGTIA010000573.1:0-5495 GCA_041745835.1 Ilumatobacteraceae bacterium
CGCCGAGGTGGCCAGCCCACCGGCGCACGCCGGCGCCCACACGCGTGAGGTGCTGGAGGCGTGGGGAGTCGATGATGCCACGATCGACGCGTGGGTCGAGGCCGGCGCGATCCGCCAGGCCGGCTGATCGATCCCATGTCCACGCTCGTCTGCTTCCACGCGCACCCCGATGACGAGGTGATCTCCACCGGCGGCACCATCGCCCGTGCGGCCGCACAGGGTCACCGAGTCGTGCTCGTCGTGGCGACCAACGGTGACCACGGTGAGGTGCCTGATGATCTCGGACCCGGCGAGACGCTCGTCGATCGTCGACGTGCCGAGACCGAGGCCTCGGCGCAGGTGTTGGGTATCGCTCGTGTCGTGTGGCTCGGCTACGCGGACTCGGGGATGACCGGCTGGGAGCAGAACGCGCACCCCGAGAGCTTCCACCTCGCAGCTCCTGACGAGGCCGGCGCCCGCCTCGCCGAGATCCTGCGCGACGAATCGGCCGACGTGCTCACCATCTACGACTGGCACGGCAACTACGGGCATCCAGATCACATCGCAGTGCACCGTGTCGGACTCGTCGCAGCCCAGCTCGTCCCCGGCGTACGGGTGCTCGAAGCGACGATGAACCGAGACGCGTTCGTGCGCATGATCGAGGCTGCCCGAGCGGCGGGAGCACCGGTGGGCAGCCCGGACGACGAGCAGGAACTCGACGTGGACTTCGATCCCAACGGGCCGGCCGACGACGGCAACCCGATGGGGACACCGGAGGCAGAGCTGACATTGGCCGTCGACGTGTCGGCGTACCTCGACGCCAAACGCCAGGCGATGCGCTGCCATCGCAGCCAGATCGAGGACACGTCGTTCTTCCTGCAGATGCCCGACGACGCGTTCGCCCAGTCGTTCGGCACCGAGTGGTTCATCGAACACGACGCCCAGCCACCCGTCCGCAACGGCTGGCTCTTCCCCGACACGTGACCGTCCCCGACCCGAGCGATGAGCGAGGCGCCCGGATGGCGACAGTTGGCTCATCGCTCGGGTGTTGGCGGTGCGAGTGATGAGCGAGGCGCCCGGATGGCGACAGTTGGCTCATCGCTGGGAGGGCTGGGAGGGCTGGGTTCAGGGCTCGGCGGGGCGGGTGACGGGGAGATCCGCCGATCGTCGGCCAAACTCGTCCATGATGTCGGTCATGATTCGGTGCCTCTCCGCTCTGCTCGCCGTCGGTGCGCTGGCCGTCACCGCCTGTGGCGGTTCCGACGGCGACACCGCCGTGACCACCGAGTTCACGCTGTTGCCCCCCACGTCGTCGACCCCGGCCACCTCGAGTACCACGACGACGATGGCGCCCACCACCACGGTCGCACCCACGACGACCGAGGAGACGACCACCACGGTGGCGTCGAGTACCACGGTGGCCGATCCGGCGGTCTCCGAGCTGCTGCTGAGTGGTGACGGCATCGGCACCGCCGGTTTCGGCGCCGATCCCGACGGCGTCATCGAGTACATGAACTCCTATCTGGGGCCGCCGAGCAACGACACGGGATGGATCGATCCGCTCACCATCGGACTCTGCTCGGGCGATGAACTTCGTCAGGTGTCGTGGGGCGTGCTCACGCTGCTGTTCGGCGACGTGTCCGAGGTCGTGCAGGGCCGCCGCCACTTCTTCGGGTACGGCTACGGCGAGCAGGGCGAGATCGGCAACGCGCCAGTCGGCCTGCAGACGACACGTGGCGTGATGATCGGATCGCGGGTCGTCGATGTCCGCGCCGCCTACCCGGCGGTGACGATCAACCCCGAGGACGACTTCACCCCGCCGTTCTTCTTCGTCAACGACAGCCTGCGCGGCTATCTCACCGGAGTGTCCGACGATGCAACGGTCACCGCCATCCTCGGCGGCGGCGACTGCGGCATCTGAGGATCCTCGACGCCGAGCCGTTCCGTGGGGCTCTACGACGTTCACCGCTACCTGGCCTGGTTCCTCGTACTGTCGAATGCAGCAGTCGGGATCTGGGCGCTCGTCGCGCACGCCGTGCCGACGTTCCGTGTGCGCCCCCTCTGGTGGGCGGTGATCGTGGCGCAGCTGTCGGCGTTCGCCATCGCCATCGTCGGGGTGATCATGCTGGACCGCTACGGACTCGAGCTCGACCAGTTCCACGCGCTCTACGGGTTCAGCTGCATCGTCGCGATCGGCATCCTGTACAGCTACCGCGGCAGTCCGTTCGTGAAGGACACGGTGTATCTGCTCTACGGGTTCGGCAGCCTGTTCATCATGGGCCTCGGCCTCCGGTCGATGTACCTCGGCACGCATTCGCCGTTGTCGCTCTGAACGCCTCCGGATGAACGTCGCCGAGCGGTCAGGGTCCGAGGCCGGAGACGCCGATGCCACGAGGCAGCTTGGCGGGATCCCACGACAGCTGCGCGAGGCCCTGCTGACAGGCGAACCGGTCGGTCATGCCGGCCACGTAGGCCACTGCTGCTCGGAGCGCCTCGGGGCCGCCCGCCTCGATGTAGTCGGCACGGTCTCCGAGCGCGGCGGTGACGGTTTGATGCGGGATCGCATGGGGTCGGTCGGCGTAGTGCTCGACGAGGGCGCGCAGCAGTGACACCACCGCGGCCGCCTGCTGCTGGCTGGCAGGCCGGAGGTACACGTACTCGTAGTTGAACCGGCGGAACTCGCCGAGCGCCTCGGCCACGTCGGGTTCCATGCCGATGCGTCCGGTCGCGAGCGTGGCCGACACCATGGCACGCACGAAGGTGCCGAGTTGGCGCGATCGATCACGGCTGCAGCGGTCGGCGACGATCTGCGGCAGCATGTCCGCCGTGACGATGCCGGCGGCCACCGCGTCCTCGAAGTCGTGGCACACGTAGGCGATCCGATCGGCCCACGAGACCACCTCGCCCTCCGGCGTCTGCGGAGCGGGAAGGCTCCACGAGTGGTTGCGGATGCCGTCGAGCGTTTCGGCGCAGAGATTGAGTGGCAGGAGTGTGACATCGGCACCCCACGGCGCGTGGTCGAATCCACCGTCGAGATAGGGCGACAGTGCATCTTCGCTGGCATGTCCCCCCGGCCCGTGGCCGCAGTCGTGGCCGAGCGCCATCGCCTCGACCAACGCAACGTTGAGGCTCAGCGCTTCCGCGACCGATCGGGCCACCTGCGTCACCTCGAGCGCATGGGTCATGCGAGTGCGCTGGTGGTCGTCGGGGAACACGAAGACCTGGGTCTTGCCGGCCAGTCGCCGGAAGGCCGAGTCGTGCAGGATCCGGTCTCGATCTCGTTCGAAGCACGTCCGGAAGGGATCCGGCGCCTCTTCGATCGCCCGGCGTCCGGCGCCATGGGCACGTGTGGCGTGCGTGGCCAGCGTCGTGGCCTCGTGCTCCTCTCTCGCCTCGCGCGTCCGAACAACGGCATCGCCGACGGTTGCGGTGGAGTCGGCGTGTGCAACGACGACGTCGTTGCTGCCGTGACCGGTCATCGTGGCGGCCCACCGATCGGCGCGTTCGTCGGCCGCGTCCGGATACGGAGGATCGGCCATGGGAAAACGATAGGAGATGGGGTCGCGTCGGCGGCGTTAGCCTCCAAGAAATGTCGCAGTTCGTCGACGAGTGCCAACTGAACGTTCGCGGTGGTGATGGCGGCGCGGGCTGCATCAGCTTTCGGCGTGAGGGTCCGGAGGCAATGGGCGGACCCAACGGCGGCGACGGCGGCAACGGCGGCGACGTCTGGCTGGTCGCCGATCACAACGTGTCATCGTTGCTCGCCTTCCGCGATCACCCGCACCGGCGCGCCGAGGACGGGGTCCACGGAAAGGGCAAGGACATGCACGGTCGACGCGGGCCGTCGCTCGACATCACCGTGCCGATGGGCACCGTCGTGTTCGACATGTACACCGGTGACGTGCTAGCCGAGCTGGTCAATCACGGCGATCGTTGGCTGTCTGCAGCTGGCGGACGTGGTGGACGTGGCAACGCCAAGTTCCTGTCGAACAAGCGCCGTGCGCCGAGCTTCGCGGAGCAGGGCGAGCACGGTGAGCAGCGATGGTTGCGCCTCGAACTGCGCCTGATGGCCGACGTGGCGCTGGTCGGATTCCCCAATGCGGGCAAGTCGACGTTCATCAGCGTGATCTCGGCCGCCAAGCCCAAGATCGCCGACTATCCGTTCACGACCCTCGAGCCCAATCTCGGCGTGGTGCGCGTCGACGACGAAACCGAGTTCGTCGTGGCCGACATTCCAGGGCTGATCGAGGGCGCGAGTGAGGGCAAGGGCCTCGGTCACCAGTTCCTCCGCCACATCGAACGGGCCCGCGTCCTGTGCCTGCTGCTCGACCTCGCGTCGATGGACGGTGTCAGCGCTCAGGAACAGGAACGGATCCTCCTCCACGAACTCGGTGCCTACCGGCCCGAACTCCTCGAGCGTCCGCGTGTCGTGGTCGGGACCAAGGCCGACGTCGTGCAAGTCGAGGAACTCGCGGCGATGGGGTGGGACGGCCCGATCATGTCGGCCGTGACCGGCCAGGGAGTCTCCGACGTCGTCGGGCTGCTGGCGCGAGAGGTGCACGACGTCCGCCAGAGCATCGAGTGGGCGGAGGGTGTCGTCGTGCTGCGGCCCGAGGCCAGCGGTGCCGCTGTCGAGCGGGTCGCCGACGGCGAGTTCCGCCTGCTCGGGCGCGACGTCGAGCGGGTCGTCGCCCTCAACGATGTCACCACCCCCGAGGCGCTGTCGTACATCGACTATCGACTGGAACGCCTCGGCGTGCCCAAGATGCTCGCCAAGGCCGGCGCTCGTGAGGGCGACGTGATCTGGATCGGCGAGTTCAGCTTCGAGTACTCGCCGGACCTCTGAGACGTACGGGCGCACGGCATGCGAGTGGTGGCGAAGATCGGGACGGCGTCGATCACCGACGACCGAGGCGTGATCGACAGCGGCGCGGTCGCCAAGCTCTCCGACGAAGTCGCCGCGTTGCGCGGCGAGGGTCACGAGGTCATCGTGGTGTCGTCCGGAGCAGTGGCTGCTGGGGTGGCTGCGCTCGGCCTGGCGGCCCGGCCCACCGACATGCAGACGCTCCAGGCGATCTCCGCTGCCGGGCAGAGCCGGTTGGTCGAGGTCTACAACCGTGAGCTGGCACGCCACGGCCTGGTCGGTGCGCAGGTGCTGCTCGACCCACACGACTTCGTCGATCGCACCCAGTACCTCCACGCCCGCAGGACTATCGAGCGGTTGCTGGAGCTGGGCTGCGTTCCGGTCGTCAACGAGAACGACGCCATCGCCAACGACGAACTCCGCTACGGCGACAACGACCGACTGGCTGCGCTGCTCGCGAACAGCGTCGGAGCTGACGTCCTGGTGCTGCTCACCGACATGGACGGCGTGTACACCGCCGATCCTCGGCGTGACCCGTCCGCAACGTTGATCCCCCTGGTGCGCGTCGGTGATCCGCTCCTGGCGGTGCGCGCCGAGGCGGGTGGCAGCGGCCGGGGGAGTGGTGGCATGGCCTCGAAGCTCATGGCGGCGC
>JBGTIA010000574.1:0-4261 GCA_041745835.1 Ilumatobacteraceae bacterium
CGGTCTCGATACCGGTGATCGTGAAGTGGGACGGCTCCGACTCGAGGCGGTGGAACGTTGCGTCGGGCACATTTTTCGGCGCTGACCCGCCGAGCCGGTCAGCGACGGTCGGCCCGGCGAGGTTCGCCGTCCGCTCGGCGAGTTCGGCGTCGTTGTGCGACGGGTCGAGTTCGACGTCGGCGAAGGCGGGGAGGAGGTGCTCCCACATGGCGTCGAGCACGGTCTGCATGTCGCTCGTGCAGGAGAACATCGCGATCACCGCGTCCTGTTCGGGAAGGACCACCATGAACTGGCCGAAGGCGCCGTCGCCGCGGTGGCCGTGGCGCGAGATCCAACACTGGAAGCCGTAGCCCTGCTGCCAGTCGATCTGGTCCCAGTCGCCGTTCGGGGTCTGGACGGCCGAGGCCTCGGCGACCCACCCGGCGGGAAGGATCCGACCGCCGTTCCACATGCCGTCATCGAGGTGCAGCTGGCCGAGCCGGGCAACGGCGTCGAGGTCCGTGAACACGCCGGAGAAGCCCATGTCGAAGCCCTCGGGCAACTGGCTCCAACGGAGGACGCCGATGCCGATCGGATCGAGCACCCGCGGCCGCAGGTAGTCGACGAGGCGTTCGCCGGCGAGACGCTGGAGGATCCGGGCCAGGGTGAGCACGGGCGGCTGGTTGTAGGCGAACACGGTGCCCGGTTCGGCATCGGGTGGAATGCGCAGGAACCCGCGGACCGGGTCCTCGGGGTCGGAAACGAACGCATCGAGGATCGTCTCGGCAGCGTGCCCTGAGGCCATCGACGCGATGTCGCGGATCCGCATCCGCCGAGTCGCGTCAGGCGTCTCGTCGTCGAAGAACTCCGGCAGGTGGTCGCTGACGAGGTCGTCGAGCGAGAGGCGTCCTTCACCGAGCTGCAGTCCGAGCGCCACACCGGTGAACGACTTGCTCAGCGAGTACACCAATCGGCTGCGGCCGGCGTCGTGCGGTGCCCAGTAGCCCTCGGCGATGCGTCGACCGTGCCGCTGGATGATCAAGCCGTGAGGCTCGATGCGTGGGTCGTTCTCGACGGCATCGAGGAAGTCGGCGACGCCGGGCGTATGGACGCCGGCGTCGGCCGGGGTGCTGATGTTCATGTCACGAGTCTGCCCGACCGGTCCTCCGGGGTCGGGTCCGGGAGGACCGGTTCGGTTCGGATCAGGGCTCGACGATCGGGAAGCCGCCGAGGAAGACGTCGAGGTGGTCGATGATCGTGCGCAGCGCCCCGGCATCTCCGTCGATGGTGAGATCTCCGGCGTCGATGGCGTCGTCGAGCGTCCGCTCCCCTGCGACCACCGCCGTGAGCGTCTCACGGTCGGTGGTGACGGTGGCGTCGGCGCCGTCGATCTGCTTGTCGATGCGGTACCGCAGCGCACGGTGTGACAGCCCGACGAACCAGCGTTCGTCGAGGTCACTCACGACGAGGTTGATCGCCAAATCGACCCCGCCGAGCTCGTCGGCGTTCAAACGCATCGCGACAGTCGCCAGCAGCTGGTCGATCGGCAGGGCCCTGACGAGTCCCCGGTTACCGGCGGGATGGCGCGGCGGGTGCCCGTGGCGGAGTTCCTGCGCGCCCATCAGGTAGGCGTTGCGGAACGTCGCCGACTCGCTCTGGTAGCCGAGCTGTTCGTAGGCATCGGCGAGCAGCGTCCGTGCCGCCGTGTTGGTGGCATCGGCGAACACGAGGTGGTTGACCAGCTCGGCGACCCAGCGGTAGTCGCCACGGTCGTACGCGTCCTGCGCCGCTGACAGCAGCGCCTCGGCGCCGCCGGCGAGCTCGACGTAACGCGTCCCCGCCTCGACCGGCGGATGCGGGTTCAGATGGCACGGGTTCCCGTCGTACCAACTGAGGTAGCGCTGGTACACGGCCTTGACGTTGTGAACCATCGCGCCGTAGTAGCCGACGGTGTGGCTCTCCTCGTAGTGATCTGCGGGCGGGGTGAGCATCTCGGCGATCTCGGTGGCGACGTGTCCGTGATTGGCGAGGCGCAGCGTCTGGTCGTGGATCCAGCGGTACAGGTCTCGCTGGCGGCCGAGGAACTCGCGCACGTCGTCGTTGCCCCAGCGGGGCCAGTGGTGCGACGCGAACATCAGGTCGGTGTCGTTCGCGAACAGCTCGATGGCGTCGTCGATGTAGGTGCTCCACGAGAGCGAGTCACGCACCTGGGCGCCGCGAATCGGAATGAGGTTGTGCATGTTGTGCGAGCAGTTCTCGGCCATGCACAGCCACCGGTGGTCGGGGAAGAAGAAGTTCATCTCCGCCGGCGCCTCGGTCTCCGGCGTCATCTGGAACACGATGCGGACGCCGTCGACGTCGAGCTCCTCGCCGGTGCGCGTGATGTCGACCGTCGGCACGATGAGGCCGGGCACGCCGAGCGGCACGCACTTACCGAGGCCCGAGTCGACATGGCCCCGAGGGCCTGGCGGCAGCACCGGGCCGAACTGGTAGAGCGCACGACGGTTCATCGCCATGCCGGCGAGCAGGTTCTCGGCGACCGCCTCGCGCAGGAAGTGTTCGGGGGCGATCACCTGGCAGCGACCGGCGTCGACGTCCTCCTGGCTGGTGACGCCGAGCACGCCGCCGAAGTGGTCGAGGTGGCTGTGGGTGTAGATCACCGCAGTGACCGGCCGCTCGCCGAGGTGGCGGTTGGCGAGCTCGAGACACGCCGCTGCCGTGGCGGTGTTGGTGAGGGGGTCGACGATCACCCACCCCTCGCGTCCTTCGATGAAGGTGATGTTGCTGATGTCGTATCCCCGCGCCTGCCAGCAGCCGGGCGCCACTTCGAACAGACCGTGGATCACGTTGAGCTGCGCTTGGCGCCACAGGCTCGGGTGCACCGTGTCGGGGTTGGACGCATCCTGTTCGATGAACGACCACCGGTTGATGTCCCACGCCGGCCAGGCCGGACCTTCGATCACGCCGGTGTCGTGCTGCGCGATCAGGCCCCGTCGAGCGCGGTCGAAGTCGGCCGCGTCGAACGACGGCGCCGGGCGGGTGGTGAGCGCTCGTGTGTGCTCAGTGGCGTCGTTCGGGAGCGTGCGGGGCAGGTGCGCGTCGGTCACGGATGTCAACTCTGACAGATCGCGGATTCGTCGATCGCAGCGCGTGAAAGACTCCGGCAGTGCTCCCCGATCGTGCTCCCGACCGCGCTCCCGACCAGGTACAGAATCGCTCGTGATGGCTCCGGACGATCCGGCAGCGTTCTACACCGGCCTCGTCGCAGAGCTGTACGCCCCACTGCGCGGGTCGACGCCCGACTCGGCGATCTACGAACGATTCGTCCGCGCAGCCGGCGAGCCGGCGCTGGAGCTGGGCTGCGGTGACGGCGACCCGCTCCTGTCGCTACGCACGCGGGGGCTCGACGTCGAGGGGCTCGACTCGTCCGCGGACATGCTGGAACGCGCACGGCTGGAGGCGGAACGCTGCGGAATCGCCGTGACCCTGCACCTCGGCGACATGCGCGACTTCAACACCGCCCGGACGTACCGGTCGATCTACCTGGCCGGCGCGACATTCAATCTGCTCCCGTCCGACTCCGATGCCGTCACCGCGCTGGGGTGTATCCGCAAGCACCTCGCGGCCGACGGCCGTGCGCTCGTACCGCTGTTCGTGCCGTCGCCGGTCGATCCTGCGGCACTCGGCGCCTGCACCGACGCAGTCCTCGACGGCGGCGACCGCATCAGCTGCACCACCGTGAGCGTGACACGCGACGATGCGGCGCGAACTCAGGTGACCCGTCTGCGCTACGTCCGCGACGGCTCCTGCAGGCGGACGGAGGTGGAGCGCGACTGGCTGCTGCACTGGTTCTCACCGTCGCAGTTCGCACGACTCGCCGAGCACGCGGGCCTCGCGGTGCATCGATGCGCCGAGTGGGACGGTCGTCCGGCGGCCGACTCGTCGACCGGATTCGCCGTCACACTCGTCCCCGCACCTTCAGGGTCATCGACATGCTGACCGACATCCAGTTCAGCTCGGCCCACAACGACTGGCCGGTACTGCGCGACGCAGTGCAACGCGCCGAGTCCGAGGGCTACGACACGACCTGGGTGTTCGACCACTTCGACGGGCGGACGCTGCAAGGCGACCGGGACCTTCTCGAGTGCTTCTCGCTGCTCGGCGCGCTGGCATCGGCGACCACGACGATCGGGATCGGACCGCTCGTCGCCAACGTCGCCAACCGCCATCCCGCGGTGCTCGCTGCCGCCGCTGCGAGCGTCGATCGGATGAGTGCCGGTCG
>JBGTIA010000575.1:0-16400 GCA_041745835.1 Ilumatobacteraceae bacterium
TGCCGTGGCTGTGTGTTCCGCGCTTCGACGACGACCCGTTGTGCGCCGCGATCCTCGACACCGCTCGCGGCGGCCATTTCCGGGTAGCGCCCGACGACGTGATCGAAGCGCGGCAGTGGTACCTCGATGACTCAGCGGTGCTCGTCACCGAGCAACGCACCTCTGGCGGCGTGGTCAGACTGGTCGACGCGTTCGCCCTCCAGCCGGGGGCGGACCTCCACCGTGCCGAACGCCACGGTGTCGGTGCGCACGTGCGCACCGTGGAGGTGCTCCACGGTGACGTCGAGATCGTCGTCGAACTGGCACCTCGGAAGGGGGCGACCTTCGGGCGGCTCGAGGGTGGACTCTCGATCGAGTGGTCGCACGCTCCCGAACTCCCCCTCCGGGCAATGTGCGACCGTCCCCTCGACGGTGCACGAACGGTGATCGCACTGCGTGAGGGCGAGCGGTTGTCGTTCACCCTCCGCTGGGACGCCGACTCCACCGGTGACGTCACCTCCGACACCCGCGACCCCGGCGAGATGCTCCGCCAGGTCGACGCGTCGTGGAAGGACTGGGCGGGCTGCATCGACTACGAAGGCCGGCGGGCCCGCGAGGTCCGACGATCGGCGCTGACGCTGAAGCTCCTGGACCACGCCGAGAGCGGGGCCATCGTCGCAGCGCCAACCTCGTCGCTGCCCGAGGCGATCGGCGGAGTTCGCAACTGGGACTACCGGTTCGTCTGGGTGCGCGACGCCGCGTTCTCCGTCCACGCCTTCCGCCGCATCGGCATGGAGGGAGAAGCGCGCGAGTACCTCGACTGGGTGTTGCGGGCGGTGGAGATCGGCGATCGCGGCGCCGTGCTGTACGACCTCGACGGCAACGTTCCCGAGAACGAGTACGAGGACTCGGACCTCGAGGGATACCGTCGCTCGGCGCCGGTGCGGTGGGGCAACGGGGCCGCGACCCAGCGGCAACACGACGCCTACGGTGAGATCGTCGACTGCGCTTACCAGTGGGTGCGACAGTCGGGTGAACCGTTGCCAGCCGAGACCTGGAAGCGTCTCGCCGGTTTCGTCGACCAGGCTGCCGAGGTGTGGGACACGCCCGATCACGGCATCTGGGAGATCCGCGCCGGCAACCGCTTGTTCACCTACTCGGTCGCCATGAGCCAAGTGGCCCTCGATCGAGGCGCCCGGATGGCTCGGCAGTTCGACCTCCCAGGCGACGTGGAGTCGTGGGAGTCGCTCGCTCGCCACCTCCGTCAGGAGCTTGTCGACAAGGCGTGGGACGAGGAGCAACAGGCATTCACCGAGACCCTCGGACCGGGAGGCGGGTTGGACGCGAGTGTGCTGGCGTTGCCGTTGCGTCAGGTCATCGCCGCAGATCATCCGCGCATGGTCGCGACCACCCAAGCGGTCGTCAACGGTCTGGGGGTAGGCGAGGGCCTCATCCATCGGTACGACCCCAACGTGTCCGACGACGGGCTGCCAGGTGAGGAGGGAGCATTCCTGCTGTGCAGCAGCTGGCTGATCGACAACCTCGTGCTCCAGGGCCGCATCGACGAGGCAAGCGAACTGTTCGAACGGCTCTGTGACCGCATGGGCCCGCTGGGGCTGCTGCCCGAGCAGATCGACCCGTCGACCGGACGGTTCCTCGGCAACTACCCGCAGGCGTTCAGCCACGTCGGTGTCGTGAGCAACGCCGTCCTGCTCGCCCGCCATGCGGAGGCGGGATCATGATCGGTCGGCTGGTCGTCATCGGCCTGGGCGACGTCACGATGCGCTACCTGATCCCGGCGCTCGCCGAACTCGTACAGGCCGGCGAACTCGCCGACGACTTCTCGTTCGTCGGCGTGGGACGGCACGACAGATCGACCGACTGGCTGCGCGACCAGGCCGCTGATGCCTTGCGTGATCGATCCGACACCGACGAGCAGTCGCAGCAACTCCTCGTGGACTCGATGACCTACCGCCGAGCAGACGCGACCGACGCCGAGTCGCTCGCCGCCGTCTTCGAAGACTCCGACGCGGCCGTGGTGTACCTCGCGCTCCCGCCGGCGATCTTCGCCGACACGATCAAGGCGTTGGTCGAGGCCGGGCTGCCGGAGGGCAGCCGGCTCGTCGTCGAGAAGCCGTTCGGCACCGATGCCGCATCGGCCGAGCAACTGAACGACCTGATCCACCGGCAGTTCGATGAGCACGACGTCTTCCGGGTCGATCACTTCCTCGGCAAGCAGACCGCGCACAACATCATCGCGGCGCGCTTCGCCAACCGCATCCTCGAGCCGGTCTGGAGTCACGTCGACATCGCGCGCGTCGAGGTGATCTGGGACGAGACCCTGGCGCTCGAGGGTCGAGCGGGGTACTACGACGGAACGGGAGCCGCCAAGGACATGCTCCAGAACCATCTGCTCCAGCTGATGTGCCTCGTGGCCATGGAGCCACCGGACTCCCTGGACCACTCCTGCATCGCCGACCGCAAGGTCGAGGTGCTGCGCGCAACACGGCCGTGGGCGCAGGACCTCGCGTCCTGCAGTGTCCGTGCCCGGTACACGGCCGGCCGGTCGGACGGCGGCGAGGTTCCGGCCTACGTCGATGAGGAGGGTGTCGACCCGGACGCAGCGACGGAGACGTTCGCCGAGATCACCCTCTCCATCGACTCCCCCCGCTGGCACGAGGTGCCCTTCACGCTCCGGAGCGGCAAAGCGCTGGCGGCCGACTGTCACGAGATCGCGATCCATTTCCGCCAGTGCGAGCACGACGCGTTCTCCCCCGACTCGTCCGGCGAGGCGAACGTGCTGCGTCTTCGCGTCGAGCCAGATCAACTCGCCATCTGCCTGAGGTTGTCCGTCGGTGGCGGCCCCGACGAAGTGACCAGCCGTGAACTCGTGCACGGGTTCCCCGAGGCACCGCTCGGCGCATATGCGCTCCTGCTGCGAGAAGCACTGATCGGCGACTCCGGCTACTCGGTGCGCGACGACGAAGCCGTCGAGTCGTGGCGGGTGATCGAACCATTCCTCGAGGCGTGGGCCGCAGATCACGTTCCGTTGCTCGAGTACTCCGCTGGATCACCGAGTCCGTCTGACGCCGGGTCGAGGCGGTGAGTCTCTCAGGCGATCCAAAGCACAAGATTCACCACGATCGTGAGAATCAGGGAACCCAGGAGCACGCCCTTCCAGGGCACCCACGTTCGGACGCGTCGATCGCTCGTTCGAGTCTCGTTGGCAGCGAGCCATCTGGGCTGAGTCACCAGCGACGTATCGCGGCGACCGGTACCGCGGAACATGCGGAGTCCCAGGTTCAGTACCACGGTGAGGACGACCGACAGGACGATCGAAGTAACGAGCCACGACACGCAGGGGAGTTACCCGGCCCGACGAGGTGTCTGACCTCGCCTTCCTGACCTCGCCCGCCTTGACCTCGCATGCTGTCTGTCTGGTTCTCGCGAGCATTGTTTGCGAACGGTCCGGCATGGGCAGTTGGTCGGTGACAGTGCAGCAGACTGCACCGAAGGAGTGGACCATGGATGCAAACTTCGAACCCGACGGAACCGAGCCTGGGCCCGAGGAGCCGCTGCACGAGGAGCCGCAGGAGGATGTGGTCGACGACGGGGAGCGCGACGTCGAAGCGGTGCAGAACCGGTCCGAACCCGGCGCCCCGTCGGACAACACGACCCTGACGGCGATCCTCGCCAGTTTGGACCAGGACGGGTTCGGAGCACAGTTCGTCGTCCGGGAGGGCGCCGAGATCGAATGCCTCGCCTGTCGGAACGTCTCGCCTGCGGCGAAGTTCGTCGCTCGACGTTCCCGACGGCTCGAGGGTGCATCGGATCCCGACGACATGGTGCACGTGGTGGCGGCGACGTGCCCGGCCTGCGACGTGGGCGGCACCATCGTCCTCACCTACGGCGTGAACGCCTCACTCGAGGATGGCGACGTGTCGCTCGCCCTCGACATGAGTGACGCCGTGGTCGAGGCTCCCGGAACGACAACCGACGACGAAGCCGGCGACCGCGCCTGACGGCGCGCACGACCGCAGTCCGCGTCGGAACGCCCGCCCGTGACAGATCAGATCGTGATTCCGGGGGTGTCGACGACCTGTTTGCCCTGCTGGACGACCTGCGCCACGATCGGGTGACGCTCGTGGGTCACTTCATTTCGCCGGAGAGTCCGGCGCGCGTGATCCACGCGATCCAGGCGGCGATGCACGGGGACGTCGCCGACGCTGCCTGAGCGCGATCGCCGAAGTTCAGCCGTCGCTGTTGGCGGCGCGTTCTTCGACCAGGTCGGCGCTCGAGATCGCTTCGCGGCCTTCCTCTGATACCAAGCGTTCGATCAGCGCGAGCAGCATTTGCGCGCCGGCCACCGAGGCGCCGCGCAGCAACCGGTGGCGGCCCGGCAGCATGACGGAAATCGACAAGCTCACCCACCACCCGACACACGCAGGGCACGACACGAGCTTGCTCGCCCAGACCCACGAGCGGCCGCCGTTCTCGGCCTTCTGGTCCAACTGGTCGCGCAGCGGTGCCGTGATCTCGTCGAGCGAGATCGCCCGGGTCACACGCGTCGAGGCGAACGCCAGCACGGCGATCTCTTCCATGCGTGGGAGGCCGACGTTGGTGGACGCCCCTCGAGTGAACGCCTGGACCGCACGGGCCGGCACCAATGCTTTTCGGAGGGTGGTGTGGTGATTCATCGGGACACGACTACCCCGCCCAGCCCAACGCCAGACCAGACCCCACGGCAGCTTGGTTTACAGGGACACAGAGTGGGAATTCACTGCGAAGAGTTCGACCCGAAGCTTGCATCCGTTCCAACAGAAGGGCGGCGTAGTTCCAACAGGCATGCCATGACCCCCACATGCGGATCGCGCACGATCGCCTCCGACCTCGCACCCCCCTCCTCGGAAACCTCGACAACGCACAGCGTTCCGGGCGACGTGGTTCCGGGAGCCATCGCTCCGGAAGACACTGCGCCCGAGGATGCGGCGAGGCGCCGACCCCGGCACAGCCCCGACGTCGACGAGCGCATCGCACGGTTCCAGGATCATGGAGACGGTGCAGCGCTCGACTCGGTCATGGCGGAGTTCGATTGGTTGGCCTCGGCGTGTGCGCGGCGGCTGCAACGCCGTGGGGAATCGATCGAGGACCTCGAGCAGGTTGCGCGCGAGGGCCTGCTCGGCGCAGTCGCACGTTTCGATGTGAACCGTGGAGTTCCCTTCAAGTCGTTCGCATGGGCCACGGTGCTCGGAGCGTTGCGGCACTACTACCGGGGGAGGTGGTCGAGCGCCACTCCTGACGCGCAACGGTGCGCTCAGTCGCCGTCGCCGTAGGCCGTGATACGCACCTGCTGCGACGGTTGGACAGCGTTCTCGTCGATCCCATCGATCGGTGTCGCTCGGACCACGATGCGGTCACCCACGACGACCGGCATCGAGCCTGGGATCGACCACCGCTCCGTTCCATCGAGGCCGATTCCGGCGAGTTCCGCACCGAGCTCGGAAGTTCGGAGTGCCACGATCCCGTCGCCTGCGACAACCAACGCTTGCAGCGCACCGGGCACCATGGTGAGATGCTCGAACGTTTCGCCGGTCAGGCCATCGACGAGCTGCGTTGCGGCGCCACCACGCGTCGCCACCTGAAGGAGCGTCCCGCCGTCGACCGGATGGTCTTGCACCACTGCGCCATCGGTACGTGACCAGGTGACGTCGGCGGCGTCATTCTCCACCGAGACGCCGGCGATCGACCCAAGCGTGGTCACCACGAAGTTCGAATCGGACACCGGCGTCATCGAGCGAACCGGCTCCGGCACATCGGCTGACACCGTCAAGGGACTGCGCACACCGATTCCTCGGATCGTGATCGCGCCCGAGCCGTCGACGAGGGCGAGCCGATTGCCGACGACGATGCGCTGCGTCGCAACGTCGTCCAGCTGGCCGATGACCGACGCCTCACCGACTTCGGCCGCCAGGTCGTACTCGACGACCTCGCCATCGTCGATCACGTACCACGTACCTCGTCGATCAGTCGACCATCCTCCCGGCCGCCCCTGCGCCGTCGGCTCGCTGACGATCGTGCCGACGTCGCGACCCGACACCGCGTCGACCAGCGTGACGAAACGGTCAGGTGAGACCGGCAGTCTGGCGATGAACGGGGTCCCGATCAGGGCGAGGTGACCGTCGTTCGAGGCGGCCTCGGCCGACCAGCGCGTCTCGCCGGTCTCGACGTCGACCCCGCCGACGGTCGGGCCGTTTGCGCTCGGCTGTTCGAGAACGAGAACGTCCTCGACCGCTCCGATGACCACCACCTCGCGCGGGAAGGCGGGGAGCCGCAACGTCCAACGCTGCTCGCCGGTGGACGCATCGAGAGCAACGATCGTCGTCACCGGCGTGTCGGGCCCGTCCGTGTCGAGCGGCGTCGCAATCTCGGCGACCGCTGCCAGAACGAGCTCGCGCCCAACCACGTGGACCCAGTGCTCGCCGTCCGACTCGATGTCGACCGACCAGAGTGGCGCAGCACGGACCGGAAGGCGACGAGCAGCAGGACCGCCGAAGACCGACGGATCCGGCCGTGCGATCACGGAGCCGGAGTCCAGCGGATCGACGACGACGATCGCAGCGATCGCCAACAGACCGAGAGTCACGCCGACACCGAACCACCAACTCCGCACCCGATGACCGGCGGGCTCGTCTCGATCCGTTTCGTCCGGCGGCACCTCGCTGGGTTGCGCACGAGCAGCAGCGACGATCGGCGGCGGGCCGTCATACCCGGGTCTCCAGATCGCGTCAGGGTCGCTCACCGAGGCCGACCCTACGAGCCCCGCGCTTCCGAATCGACTCGGGCGTCACAGGCGTTTGACGCCGACGGATCGCGGACAGCGTGACCGCATGTTCCGTGCACTTCGTGGCCTCGCCAATCCCTTCACCCGAACGGCGATGATCGCCTTCGCGTGGTCGCACCGACACACGATCCGGCGGTGGGGTCGCTCGTTCTGGAACGAGCTGCGCGCACCGGGCAGCATCGACCCGTCACGCATGGCGCTGATGGGCAAGGTGCTGTGGGCGATCACCAGCGACGACCGACTCGCGAAGTCGCGTCAGCTCAGGCACGTGCGCCTCGACGGGTCGACGTTGGTCGTCGACACCGCCCACGGATGGACGGGGTCGGCGCGTCTCGTCGACGAGCTCGGCAGTATCGAGGGGATCACGGCGATCACCGACGCCCGCGGCCGACGGCTCGCAGGTTCGATCCAGACGTCCGGCGCTGCCTGACCGTCTGCGTGCCGACCGACCGCGGTCCGCACACGTCGGGTCATGACACAGGTCGGAGTGACCCCGGCGCCTAGCGTCGATCACGTGAACCGGGCCACAGCCGCGCAGCTGATCACTTACGCCGATCGCCTGGCCGGCGACCTCACCGGCCTTCGCCGCCTGCTCGACGGCGAGCTGCGCGGCGTGTTCGGTGGCGTCCACGTCCTGCCGTTCTTCGTGCCGATCGACGGGGCAGATGCCGGGTTCGATCCGATCGACCACACCGAGGTCGACCCCCGCATCGGTTCGTGGGACGACGTCGGCGCCCTCGCTGCCGACCACGACGTCATGGCGGACCTGATCGTCAACCATGTGTCGGCGCACTCCGACGCGTTCGTCGACTGGCTGTCGGCAGGCGACGACTCGCGGCACGCCCCATTGTTCCTGACCCCCGAGCGCGTGTTCCGTGGCCTCCCGACGGCAGCAGAGCTGGCAACGATCTACCGTCCACGGCCGACGTCTCCGTTCACCTCGTTCACCTTCGCCGACGGCAGCGCCCGGCTGGTCTGGACGACGTTCACCGACACCCAGGTCGACATCGACGTCGAGCACGAACTCGGCTGGCGATACCTCGTCGGAATCCTCGACCGGTTCCAACGCAGCGGCGTCACCCTCGTGCGGCTCGATGCGGTGGGCTACGCGATCAAGCGGGCCGGCACGTCGTGCTTCATGCTGCCCGAGACGTACGCATTCATCGACCGGCTGACAGCTACCTGCCACGACCGCGACATGCAGGTGCTCGTCGAGATCCACGGTCACCACCTCGACCAGCTCGAGATCGCCCGACGCGTCGACCTCGTGTACGACTTCGCCCTGCCGCCGCTGACCCTCGATGCCCTGTACCGAGGCGATGCGACGGCACTGAAGCGGTGGATCGCCATCCGCCCGACGAACGCCGTCAACGTGCTCGACACCCACGACGGCATCGGGATCATCGACGTCGGCGTCGACGCGCGCGATCCGAACCGCACCGGTTTGCTGACGCCCGAGCAGATCCACGATCTCGTGGAATCCATCCACGAGCAGTCCGGAGGCACCAGCCGAGCGGCCACCGGTGCCGCGGCCTCGAACCTCGATCTCTACCAGGTCAACTGCACCTTCTACGACGCCCTCGGTCGCGACGACGAGCGCTACCTGGCAGCGCGCACGATCCAGCTCCTGCTCCCCGGGATCCCCCAGATCTACTACGTCGGTCTGCTCGCCGGCAGCAACGACATGGAGCTGCTGGCCGCCACCGGCGTCGGGCGCGACGTCAATCGGCACTCCTTCCCCCCCGCCGAGTTGCACGACGGCCTCGATCGCCCGGTCGTGCGCCGGCTCGTCGAGCTGCTGCGCTGGCGGTCGACCGACCCTGCGTTCGCCGGCCACTTCGAACTCCTCGACGCCGACGATCACGTCATCTCGGCGCGTTGGTCGTCGCCAACCTCGACGGTCACCGTCGCCGTCGACGTGCGCAGTGCCGAGGTCACGATTTCCCACTGACCGTTCGGTGTAATCGCGCCACCCGTCACACGACGCCGGCGTAGGCGGACAGGCACGGCTGGCCGCCCAGGTGCGCATACAGCACGCGCGACCCGGCGGGGATCTCTCCGGATTCGATCATCCCGATCAGCCCCGCCATCGACTTGCCCTCGTACACGGGGTCGGTGATCATCCCCTCGAGTCGGGCACAGGTGCGCATGGCGTCGATCGTCTGCTCGTCGGGGATGCCGTAGGTGCCGGCGTCGTAGCCGTCGACGATCGTGATCTCGTCGGGGCGGAGGTCGCGGTCGACGCCGATCTTCGCGGCGGTGTCGCGGGCGATGCGGGTGACTTGATCGAGGGTCTTGTCGAGTGTGGCCGATGCGTCGATGCCGATGAGGTGGCGGTCGTTGCGGTCCTCGAGCGCGAACCCGGCGATCATTCCGGCGCGGGTCGATCCGGTGACGGTGCAGACCAGGACATGGTCGAAGAAGACGTCGTGCTCGACTTCCTGGGCGGCGACCTCGCGGGCCCAGTTGGCGAATCCGAGACCGCCGAGCGGGTGGCCCGACTTGCCGGCAGGGATCGGGTACGACGTGCCGCCCGTCTTCACGACGGAGTCGAGCGCACGTTGCCACGAGTCGCCGATGCCGATGTCGAAACCGGACGGGTCGAGGCGGACGTCGCCGCCCATCAGGCGCGAGAGCTGGATGTTGCCCACACGGTCGTAGACGACGTCGGGCCAGTCGACCCAGTGCTCCTGCACCGTGACGGCCTTCAGGCCGAGGTGCGCGGCGACGCCGGTGACGGCGCGAGTGTGATTCGACTGCACACCGCCGATCGACACGCGCGTGTCGCAGCCCTGCGCCAGAACCTCGGGGATCAGGTACTCGAACCAGCGGACCTTGTTGCCGCCGAGCGACCGAGATCGGGACGTTGGTCCTGCTCAGGTGGTGACCAAGGGCCCTGATGGATTGCGGCCGCAAGGAACAGGATGGGGTCCAAGGATGCTCGCGATGGAAATCGCAAGCTGATTGGAGCCCACGAAAGGGGTCATCATGTTCAAGAAGCCATTGGGTCTGCTCGGGATCTTCCTGATCGTCGTCGGAATCGGATATTTCATCGGTGCCGGCGTCGCCTACAGCAAGGTGCAAGGCGGGTATGGCTCGCTGCAGTCGTTCAGCGAGGTCCAGGACGTCCAGCTCGGTTACGACGAAGACGGCAACCTGACCGACCGAGGCACCGTCGAAGGCGCCGAGGCGATCATGTCACTGCTCGAGGACGACTGGAACTTCCCGGTCGTCAGCGGCGACTTGGATCCCAACGATCCGCTGGTCAACACCGCCACGGAGTACATGTTCCAGATGGCGACGATCTCGTACCACGTGCTCAATGGCACGCAGACCGTGACGCTGACCGAAGCTGATCTGACCGGCGAAGACGGCACCGTTGCCACGGAGTACGCCTGCAACGGCGAGACGGTCGCCGTTCCCAGCCCCTTCCCCGCCGACGGCGTCACCTGCGAGTTCGAGGTGGACGGCCGATACTGGACCGGATTCGACCGGATGGACCCGGTGCAGGGTCAGGCACGTGACATGGCATGGAGCGGAACGGCCCACGCATTGGTCGCCGAGCTCGGAGTCGGTGCGGCGACGCACAGCACCCTGCAGCTCGCACTCGGTGTCGCAGCCCTGCTCGCCGGCCTCGGCGTGGTGAGCACGGTGATGGGCGTTGCCTTCATCTGGCACACCCGCTCGAACGAGAAGAGCAACGGGTACGGCACCCAGCAGTCCTCGGACGCACCGGTCATGGAGACCGCCGGCGTCTGACGGCTACCGATCCCACTCGTCGCACCCCCGAGGCGGGCCCCTCTTCGGAGGGGCCCGCCTTGCGGCATTCGGGTGGCAGCGGCGAGACTGTCGTCGACTGCCATGTCGAGAGAAACGACCACCTTGCGCTCCCCGACGAGCTACCTCTGGCTGCAGCTCGTCGCGCTGGGAACGGGACTCGGTGTGCTGTTCCTCTCCCACGGATTCACGCGGTGGATCGACGATGCTGCCGCCGGCACCACGTTGACCACGGCGGTGTTGATCCTGGTGGTCACACTCTCGCTGGCCGTGATCTGGCGGGCGGTCCACGTGATCGTGACGTCGGCCTTCTCCGACGCCCATCGGGTCTTCCGGAGCCGTCACCTCCTGGTATGCGGGGCGTCGCTGTTGTTCGTTGCAGCGGCCGAGGCAGGCACGGTGATCCAACGCGGGCCGTTCGACAAGTTCTTCGCCCACGGCAGGATCACCGGCGAGGTGTTCGTCGATGCCGCCACGGTGGTCGCCGCACTCGTGTGCATGGTCGGAGCCGGTGTCGCGTTGACCGGTGCGTGGGAACGCAGGTGCGAGGAGCGCAACTGGCACCGGACGCTGCACCTGTACAGCCGCCGACGACAGTGACGCTCCACACATAGCGGATTCGCTATGTCCGTCGTAGGATGTGTCCGTGTCTCGCCCGCTGACCCGAACACCGTTGCACTCGTTCGATGCCGGTTCGGTCATCCGTGCCGCTCGTCGACGAGCCGGGCTGACCCAACGCGACCTCGGCGAACGAGTCGGCACGACGCAGTCCGCGGTTGCCCGGTGGGAGTCGGGCGCCGAGACGCCTCGACTCGACACGCTGGCGTCGCTGATGCGTGCCTGCGGCACGGAGATCGACGTGTCGTTCCGCCATCATGACGACGTCGATCGGGCGCAGATTCGCGAACACCTCTCACTGACGCCCGCCGAACGACTCGAAGCGCAGCGGCGCACGGCGGCGTTCCGCTCCTCGGCTCGGCGGGTGACCCGATGACCGCGCCGTTCGATCCCGCACGGTTGCTCGCCGTGCTCGTCGCACACAACGTCGAGTTCGTGTTGATCGGTGGTCTGGCAGGAGCGCTGCACGGTTCCCCGGCGGCGACGAACGACGCGGACATCTGCCCGGCGCGCGCCTTCGACAACTTGGCGCGCCTCGCCGACGCACTGGTCGAGCTCGATGCAGTCGTCCGCACCGAGACCGAACCCGACGGCCTCGCCTTCGATCGGTCGGCGGAGTTCCTCGGAATCGTCGAGCTGTTGAACACGACGACCGTCGCCGGCGACCTCGACATCGCATTCGTCCCGACGGGAACCGAAGGCTACGATGATCTCGTCGACCGAGCCGTCGAGTTCGATATTGGTGACCTCCGCGTCCGGGTTGCCTCGCTCGACGACGTCATACACTCCAAGCGCACCGCCGGGCGTCCGAAGGATCTCGCCACGCTTCCACTGCTCGAAGCGTTGCGCGACGAACTCGCCTGATGTTCGCGGTCAGCCGGCGTTGAGATCACGGCGCCGCGTTGCCGAGTCCTGCTGTCGGCAGCACGGGGGTGATCGTCGGGGCGACGACATTGGTGATCACCTCGGTGTCGAGTGCCTCGCTGAAGTAGCGCTGCTCGACCTGGGTCCAGTCCTCGCTGCCGGGCGCCGGCCCGTCGTGCAGCTCGATTGCACCCATGTCAGAACCGTCCGCCGTCGACCATGAACTGCTGTGCGGTGCAGGCGGCCCCGTCGTCGGCGGCGAGGAAGAGCACCATCTGGGCGAACTCGACCGGGGTGATGCGGCGCTTGATGGCCTGGTCGCGCAGCGTGCCCGCTTCGCCCTCGGGTGTCCACCACTTGGTGAGCTGGCGTTCGGTGGCGACCCATCCCGGAAGGACCGTGTTGACACGGATGTTGTCCGGCCCGAACGTCCTGGCCATCGTGCGGGTGATGCCCTCCACGCCGGACTTGGCGATCGCGTAGCCCGGGAAGAAGTCCTCCTGCATCATGTAGCTGCTCGATCCGATGTTGATGATCGAGCCGTGCTGCGCAGCGACCATGCCCGGTGCGACTGCCTGGATGGCGAAGAAGTAGTGCCGGAGATTCGTGTCGAGCCGATCGTTCCAGTACTCGACGGTCATGTCCTGCCACTCGTGGCGCTCGTCGCTGGCCGCGTTGTTGACGAGCACGGTGATTCCGCCGAGGTCCGTCTGGATCTGTGCGACGGCTGCACGCAGTGCCTCGATGTCGACGAGGTCGACTTCGTAGAAGCGAGGTTCGTGGCGCGGGTCCGCTTGGCGGCAGCGCTCGATCGTCTCGGCCGCCTTCGACGTGTTGACGTCGACGAACGCGACCTTCGACCCCTGCGCCGTGAACTGCTCGACGAGCGCCGCTCCGATGCCGTCGGCGCCGCCGGTGACCAGCACGGCGCGATCGACGAGTGACGGGTACGACGCATAGGTGGCGTGCGGAGTTGCCGCTTCATCGGCCATGTCTGGTCTCCTTCATCGGGCCCACAGTGCGCGAAGGCGCGTGGCGTGTTCGGCGTTCAACGATCGAGGCGGAATGTCGCCAGCGATCATCGCGGCAACTTGCTCGACGCTGCTGGCCGCCTGGGCGTCGGCATTCTCGGGAGTGAGCCCTCCGAGGTGCGGTGTTGCGACGACGCCGCACAGTGCAGCGAGCTCGAGGGACGGTCGTTGGTCGGCGGCGCGTCCGACGTCGAGCCCGAGTCCGCCCAGTTGGCCCGAGCGGAGTGCATCGGCGACGGCGACCTCGTCGAGCAGCTCACCCCGACCGACGTTGATCAGCAGCGTTCCCCGTTGCATGGAAGCGAGCTCCGGCGCCCCGATGAGGTTCTCCGTCTCGGACGATCCCGGCGCCAGGGGGAACACGACGTCGGCGTTGCGCAGCAACTCGTCGAACCCGACGAAGCGCACGCCGTCGACCTCGAGGTCGGCGACGAACGGGTCGTGCACCAGCACGTCCATGCCGATGGCTGCGAGCAGTGCGGCGAGGTGGGAACCGATCGAGCCGTGGCCGATGATGCCGGCCGTCCTGCCCTGCAGCTGGCGCCCGGGGCGCTGTGCCGGCATGTGGCCCTCGGCGTACTCCGCCGCGGAGACGCTGATGTTGCGAGCCACGTCGAGCAGGAGCCCCAGCGCCAACTCTGCCGTCGAAGCAACGAAGGTCTTGTCGGCCCGGGCGATCAGAACGCCGTTGGCCGATGCCGCATCGACGTCGATCGTCGACGTGTCGACCGCACATCGCAGGAAGGCAACCAGACTCGGCAACCGTTCGAAGACCTCGGCCTCACCCGGTGTCGATCGGTGAGCGACGATGACGTCGCACCCGCGTGCGGCGTCGATCAGCTCCGTCGTCGACAGGTCGCGATCGAACGGATTCTGGACGACATCGGCGATCTGGGTCAGCGCCGGAAGTGCCCGCCCGTAGTACGCATCGCGATCCTCGGCATTGTGGGTGAGGAACACTCGCACGCCTTCGACGCTAGTGGCCCTCGCCAGCGAGCGATCTCCCGTGGACTCACGGCTCCAGCGATGAGCGAAGCGACCGCATCCGGTCCATTGGCTCATCGCAGCGACCGGCCGGATCCATCCGATGAGCGAGGCGACCGCATACCGTCCTTTCGCTCATCGCTCGGTGGCGGCGCAGTCTGGCTTTGCCACCGTCGCGTTTGGCGCCAGGTGACGTGGCGGGGTACTCCTGTGCGATGACGTCTGTGCCACAACCGCAGCCATCCACCAGCGCGACCACGAACGACGAGGCGTGGTGGCGGCGGGCGACGATCTATCAGATCTGGCCGCGCAGCTTCGCCGACTCAGACGGTGACGGCGTCGGCGACCTCGGCGGCATCATCGAGCGTCTCGATCATCTGGTTGCCCTCGGCGTCGACGCCGTGTGGATCTCGCCGTTCTACGAGTCGCCGATGGACGATGCCGGCTACGACGTCAGCGACTACTGCTCGATCGACCCACTCTTCGGCACGCTCGAACAGTTCGACGAGCTCGTCCGCGAGCTGCACCGACGCGACCTCCGGCTGATCATCGACATCGTCGTCAACCACTCCTCGGACGAACATCCCTGGTTCGTCGAGTCGCGTTCGGCGCTCGACTCACCGAAACGAGACTGGTACTGGTGGCGTCCGGCTCGGGAGGGGATGATTGGCGGCGAGCCCGGCGCAGAGCCGAACAACTGGGGGTCGATCTTCGGCGGCCCGGCGTGGGAGTGGGACGAAGCGAGCGGCGAGTACTACCTGCACCTCTTCACACGCAAGCAGCCCGACCTCAACTGGGAGCACCCCGACGTGCGCGCCGCCGTCCACGAGATGATGCGGTGGTGGGTCGATCGCGGCGTCGACGGGTTCCGGCTCGACGTCATCAACTTCATCTCGAAGGACGTCACGCTCCCAGATGGGATCGCCGCCGAGGGAGCGACGAGCGCCAGCGGGATGCCGCACTTCGTCGACGGCCCCCGCATCCACGAGTTCCTCGAAGAGCTCCGGCGCGAGGTGACGCCCGATCGCGACGACGTGGTGTGGGTCGGTGAGATGCCCGGCGTGACGGTGGCCGAAGCCGTTCGCTACACCGACCCGCAGCGGCGCGAGGTCGACATGGTGTTCCAGTTCGAGCACGTGGGCGTGGACCACGGTCGCGGCGGTCGCTTCGACACGCGCCCGTTGGTGTTGAGCAAGTTGAAGGCGACGCTCGGACGGTGGCAGGCGGGCCTGGAAGCGATCGGCTGGAACAGCTTGTACTGGTGCAATCACGACCAGCCGCGCGTGGTGTCGCGGTTCGGCGACGACGACGAGTTCCGCGTCCGGTCGGCGAAGATGCTGGCGACGGTGCTGCACCTGCACCGCGGCACCCCGTTCGTCTACCAGGGCGAGGAGTTGGCGATGACGAACTTCCCGTTCACCGACTTGGGCGACGTACGCGACGTCGAGACCGTGAACCACATCGCCAACGCCCGAGCGGTCGGACACAGCGACGACGACATCCTCGTCGGCGTGAACGCCGGCGCTCGCGACCACGCCCGCACGCCCATGCAGTGGGACGATTCACCGTCGGCCGGCTTCACCAGCGGTGACCCGTGGATGGCGGTCAACCCCGATCACATGACCGTGAACGCAGCGTCCCAGGTCGACGACGACAAGTCGGTGTTCCATCACTACCGGCGTCTGATCGACCTTCGCCATCGACTGGCGGTCGTCACCGACGGTGACTTCACGATGTTGCTCGCCGACAGTGAAGAGATCTACGCCTTCGTCCGCGACGACGGCCACGACCAGCTGTTGGTGCTCGCCAACGTCAGCGACTCATCGGTGCCGGTCGAGTTGCCCGACGCCGAGTCGTGGAGCGACGCCGAACTCCTGGTGACGAACCTGTCCGGTGACGAATCGCCCGACGCTGTCGACGCCGATCTCGAACCCTGGGAAGTGCGCGTGTACCGACGCTCGTCAGGCGTCTGGCTCGACGGCGAACCAGTGGTAGCCGTGGGCGCCGACCTTGACCGAGGCCGTGCCGTTCTTGACGGCGGTGGGCGCTGACGAGCCGAACCGGTCGCGCAGCCTGGCTGCCTTCGCACCGACGGGGATCGACACCGTCGCCGCCTTGGCTGCCAGGTTGTGCACGGTGATCGTGGTGCGGTCGTCCCACTTGTACTCGAGTACGAGCACGGCGTCGTCGCCGCCGTCGAGCACCCGGTAGTCGCCCCACCCGATCTCCGGCGCCGCCTTGCGCAGGCGGATCAGGCGCTCGAACCAGTTGAGCAGCGACTCGGGGTCGGGCCTCTGCGAGGCGAC
>JBGTIA010000576.1:0-1771 GCA_041745835.1 Ilumatobacteraceae bacterium
GCGAGCGCCTGTACCTCGACCACGATCGGTCGCTGACCCTCCATGGTGGGCACGACGGCCGAGCCCGGCACACCGGTTCGACGGTCTGCGAGGAACAGCGACGACGCGTCGGGCACGGCGATCAGTCCCGAGCCGGCCATCTCGAACAAGCCCAGCTCGTTGGTGGGTCCGAAGCGGTGCTTCGACGCCCGCAGGAGCCGGAGCGCATGATGACGGTCGCCTTCGAACTGCAGGACCGTGTCGACGACGTGTTCGAGCACGCGAGGTCCCGCGAGACCACCCTCCTTGGTGACGTGGCCGACGAGCACGATCGACACGCTGCGTTCCTTGGCCTCGTTGACGAGCCGTTGGGCGCAGCCGCGCACTTGTCCGACACTTCCTGGCAGCGATCCGAGTCCGGGGTCGGAGACGGTCTGGATCGAGTCGATGACGACCAGCTCCGGGCTGATCCGTTCGATCGCGTCGATGATGTGCGGCAAGGACGTTTCGGCGTGGAGCCACAGGTCGTCGCGGGTGGCGCCCAACCGTTCGGCGCGTCGCTTCACCTGCTGGGCGCTCTCCTCGGCCGTGACGTACAACGTCGGACCGGTCCAACCGGCGAGCAGCTGCAGCAGCAGCGTGCTCTTGCCGATACCGGGTTCTCCGCCGAGCAGCGTGACCGACCCGGCGACGAGACCGCCCCCGAGCACGCGGTCGAGTTCAGCGATCGAGGTGGAGACAGGGTCGCCGTGCTCGCTGCCGACGTCGCCGATGCGTGTCGGCCCGGGCCTGGTCGACGCCGCCATCGGCGACTCGTCGGCGCCGGACACCTCGACGTCTTCGACCAAGGTGTTCCAGTCGCCGCAGCCCGCACACCGCCCGGCCCACTTCGGATGCGAGGTACCGCACTCGCTGCACACGTGGACCAACTTGGTTCGACTCGATGCCATGGCTGCATCATGACGGAGGGGTATCGCAAGGTTGCGTTACAACGGTCCGTCGAAGGAGATGACCTTGCCGCGGTTGATGCTGACCCAGTCACGTGCGTCGAGGTACGGGCGCAGGCGGTCGGCGATCACTTCGCCGTGCTGTCGGTTCTTGGGACGTTGCAGTTCGAACAGGTACGGGAAGTCGAGCCATGCCGTGGCGGCCTCCCACAAGCGCATCGCTGCGGGGCCCGTCGGCGGGTCGAGCACGACGGGGCCGAACAGGCACTCGGGTTCGCCGGTCGTCGTGACGAATTCGGGGAAGAAGAGCGTGGGCACTCCGTACCCGCCCGCAGCGACGACTCGGTCGTGTTCGGATCGCACATCGTCGTGTGTACTCGGATCTCCGATCGCGTCGTCGACGACGGTCGGGTCGAGGCCGATCTCCTCGAGGAGGTGCCGGGCGACATCGGGATCGTGTGGTCGGTGGCCCTCCTCGTGCAGTGCCCGGCCGGCGCGCTCGTACCACCGGTCGAGGTCGTCCATGCTCGTCCGTCGCAGCATCGCGCCGATGCGCATCATCGACCACCCGTACGACCATTCCCGCTCCCACGGGTGCTTCTTGCCGTCGACGCGATTGATCTCTTCGAGGCTGAAGAACTTCCAGTGGATGTCGATGCCGTTCTGTCGCCGAACCTCGCGGATCCATTTCGCGGTCTGGTAGGCGAACGGGCACATCACGTCGAAGTGGAAGTCGACTCGGGTCGGCGCGTCTGGCATGCCCAAGGCTGCCACACCGGGCTGCCACACCCGACGGTCAGCGCGTGCGCTGCGACCTGCTTGGCGCAGGGCGCCGGCGCGGGCCC
>JBGTIA010000577.1:0-2286 GCA_041745835.1 Ilumatobacteraceae bacterium
GACCCCCGGACCGTCGTCGTCGATGCGCAGCAGCACCCCGCCGTCGGCCGCGCGGACCGAGACCCAGATCGTCGCGTGTTCGGGTGTGTGCCGGGCGGTGTTCGCGAGCAGGTTCTCGACGATCCGCTCGATCTTGGCACCGTCCAGGGCGATCGTGACGGGCTCGATGTCGGTATGCAGCCGTGCGTCGGCGATCAGCTCGGACTCGGCGACCACCCTGCGCACGAGGGAGCCCACGTCGGTCGGCTGCAGCTTGGGGGCGACGATTCCGCGAGCGAGCCGGTCGAGGTCGAGCAGGTTGGTGACGAGCCGGTCGAGCCGGCGCGCGTTGTCGGCGATCCGCCGAGCCAGGTCACGTGAGTCCTCGGCCTCCATGACGAGGTCGGCCCGCTCGAGCGTGATCGCGAGGCCAAGGATCGCCGCCAGCGGCGTTCGAAGGTCGTGGGAGACGGCCTGCAGGAACGTGTTCTTCATCTCGTCGAGCGCGCGGAGTCGGTGGGTGGCCTCACGCTCGACCTCGAGGGCATGCGCCAGCTGCTCCTCGGCCTGCTTGCGTTCGGTGATGTCGAGCAGGAACCCCTGCCAGTAGGGAGGCGCATCGCCGATCCGGATCAGGCGAGCCTCATCCTGCACCCAGACGATGCGCCCGTCTTTGTGGATCATCCGGTACTCCATCGAGAAGCGGTCGGTGTCCCCGGTGTTCGAGTCGGCATCGGCGGCGAAGACGCGGTCCCGGTCGTCGGGGTGCACCATGCGGCGCCACAGGCCGGGGTCGCTCTTGATCTCATCCACGGTGTAGCCCACGAGGTCGGTGTTGCCCGGGGCGATGTAGGTCGTGAGCGAGACGCTCACATCACGCGGGTCGATCTCCTGCACGTAGAAGATCGCCTGGTTCTGCTCGACGATCGTGCGGAACCTCTCCTCCGCCTCTCGCGCTTGCTGCTCGGCGTGTTTGCGGTCGGTCACGTCGAACATGAACCCCTGCCAGAATCCCTCACGGCCGGGTTCCTCGACGAACGTGGCCTCGTCGTGCAGCCAGATCCATCCACCCCTCTTGCGGCGGAAGCGGTAGTCCGCCGCGAAGTGGCCGCGGGTGGTGTCCGCTCGGGAGTTCTCCTGTAGCACGGTTGCGAGGTCGTCGGGGTGCAGATGTGCTCGCCAGAACCCGGGTGTGGTGCGCCACTGCTCGGCCGACCATCCGGTCACCGCTTCGACCTGGGGGCTCAGGTAGAACTTCGTGGGGTCCTGATCGGGCGATTCCCGGTACACGATCGCCGGCAGGTGCTCCACCGTCGCTCGGAAGACTCGCTCGGCCTCGGTCAGACGCTCCTCGGCGATCTTGCGTTCGGTGATGTCGACCATGACGCCCTGCCACAGCAGCGGGTTGCCGAGATCGTCGTGGACGAGATGAGACTCGTCGTGGAACCAGACGACGCTCCCGTCGCTGGCGATCATCCGATAGTCCTGTCGGTAGGGCTCGCCGCTGGCGACGGCCTGCCCTCCCAACTCGACGACCCGAGGCAGGTCGTCGGGGTGCATCACGGAAGCCCAGAATCCCGGCTCGGTCCACTGCTCGGGGGTGTGGCCGAGGATCGCGGTGACTTGCGGGCTGACGTAGTTGACCGATGACGTCGGGTCGTAGGGGTCCACGGCCGCGGTCTCCTGGTAGGTGATTGCCGGGGTGTGCTCGACGATCGTGCGGAACCGCTCCTCAGCCTCGTGCACCCGGGCCTCTGCGTGGCGGCGCGCCGTGACATCGATCATGAACCCCTGGAAATGGTCGATCGACCCGTCGGCACGCAGCACCGGCACGGTGACGTCGTGCACCCACACCTCACGGCCGTCGGCGGCGGTCATCCGGTATTCGTGGTCGAACGGCGCCGTGTCGTCGACGGCGAAGGCGTTGATCGCCTCGAGCCGGGCCCGATCTTCCGGATGCATCACCCGCTTCCACAACCCCGGGTCGTCCATGAACGCCTCCGGTGGGTACCCGAGCATGTCGTGGATCTGAGGACTCAGGTACCCCATGCGAACCACACCGTCGTCAGGCACGTCGGTGTAGGTCACCGCCGGGATCCGTTCGACGAACGACCGGTACCGGCCGTCGGCGGCCCTCGCCGCCTCCTCGTGCCCCTGGCGTTCGATCGCGGCGCTGAGCAGTTGCGCGGCGATGCGCAGCGCATCCAGCGCCGGCCCGAACCACTGCCGTTCGGTGTGGCAGTCGTCGAAGCCGATCGAGCCCCACCACTTGCCGGCCACCTCCACGGGCAGCACCAGCACCGAGAC
>JBGTIA010000578.1:0-5026 GCA_041745835.1 Ilumatobacteraceae bacterium
ACCGTCACCGCCCACGACGGTCGCGCCCGCTCCCGTGCGGGCGGCACCGGCGACCACTGCAGCGCCGACCCGCTCGACGATCACGACACCGGCGACGGCTCCCACGACCACGGCGCCCAGCCGGCCTGCCGCGGTCTCCCAATCTCAGGCTGCAGCGATCATCCGCGAGGCCTGGCCCGATGAGCTCGAAGAGCGAGCACTCGAGATCGCCTGGCGTGAGAGCAACCATCAATCGAACGTGAACAACTACTGCTGCTACGGCTTGTTCCAGATCCACTGGACGGCGCATCGCAGCTGGCTCGAGACGATCGGCGTCACGTCGGTGTCACAGCTCTTCGACCCCGTGGTCAACGCCAACGCGGCTTACACGCTGTATCAGCGGTCCGGCGGCTTCGGCCCCTGGGGCGGCTGACCGGACACTGTGCGACGTGCTCGGCGCATCCAGCACGCCGACGCCGTTGCGAGAAAGATCCCCGTCGGCAAGTCGGAGAGTTGCGTCTACACTGTCGGCCGTCGCAAATTGCGCTCGTAGCTCAATGGATAGAGCACTTGACTACGGATCAAGCGGTTGGGAGTTCGACTCTCTCCGAGCGCGCTGCAGTCGGAGGGGCGGAGCCGTCATGCCCGCCCCTCCAACCGTTCTCCGCACCGGTTCGCCACGCACTGTCGGATTGTTCGTCGGGATGCCTGTCGGGTTGATTGCGGATCGGAGCTGACACACTGCGGCAACGGGTCGCCCGCTGGATCGTCAGAACTTCCTCACGTTTCGGCGCCTCGGTGCCGATGTGAGCTCATGAGACTGATCCGCCTCGGCGCGCTGGTCGGCAGCGTCGTGCTGCTCGTCGCCACCTCGGTCTCCATGTTCAACAACCGCTCGGAGCTGCGCAGCGAACAGAACGCTCGCGTCACCGCCACGGTGCTGGTGGCCGACCTGTCGGTCGAGAGCACGATCGTCCGCGCTGCAGCGGTCGTCGAGATGGCCAACGAGTTGACCGACCCGGAAGATCTCGTGAGCTCCTTCGGCGCCGACGTGTGGGCGTGCACTTCGAACGGCGATGGCATGCCACGGTGCACCGATGTCGATCTGTTCGCACTGTCCGGCTTCGGTGCCGCCGTTGCAGCGTCAGTCCAGAACGAGGCACCGGCACTGATCGTCGACGACACCAGCGACTCGCTGCTGATGGTGTCGCGCCTGGCCGGGACGACAGCATTGCGCCTGCCTGTCGAGGCCTTGATCGACGAGCGTGCGGCAGCCACGATCGCCGAGTACGGCGCGACCGTCGACATCGAGCTGTCCGCCGCACCGGCCGACGACTTCGGGCGGACCGGTCCGGTCACCATCGACGACCGTCGCGTCGTCACCGACACGCTCGCACTGCCTGACGACGGCGGCTCCGTTCGAGTCACCGCGTCGATTGCCGACGACGTCGCGCTCCTCGGCGACGGGGCAGCCCGCTACCTCGTGCTGCTCGCCCTCGGTACCTTGCTGATGGCGCTCGCCGCCTGGACCTTCCTGCTCGATCGGCGTTCATTGGAGCGACGGGCCACCACCGACGAGCTGACCGGCCTCGTCAATCGCCGTGAGTTCGAGCGGATCACCGACGAGTCGCTGCTCGCGGCCGACCGGTTCAGTACTGGCGTGTGCCTGATGCTGATCGACCTCAACGGGTTCAAGCAGATCAACGACACGCTCGGTCACCAGTTCGGCGACCTCGTGTTGCAGGCCGCCGCCGACCGGCTGCGGGCGGCGGTTCGCGACACCGACGTGGTCGGTCGATGGGGCGGAGACGAGTTCGTGATCCTGCTGCCCGGGATCGAGGACGGCACCGGGGTTCGTGCGAGCGCTGAGCGGATCGGACATTCGCTTGCCGACACTCCCATCGTCGGCGACGTGACGGTGACGGCGGCGATCGGCGCCGCGTTGTTCCCGCGGCACGGCATGGTCCTCGACGACCTGATCAGCGCCGCCGACGTGGCCATGTACAGCGCCAAGTCGACTGGCGTGACGTATCGCCTCGCCGACCAGCACGCCATCGAGCTCGCTTCCTCCGAGCTGCGCACGTCATCTGGATACCAGGGCCCGGACCGGCGCCGCCATCCCTCCGAGGTCGAAGCGGGCCGTCGCAGCTGACCTCGAAGCGCTCCGACGGGTCTGCAGCGTGGACGCCTACGATGTGCGCGGTGGCCGTCAACGATCCGCTCACCTCGAAGCTCGCCGGCTTCGGTACCACGATCTTCGCCGAGATGTCGGCCCTGGCGGTCGCAACTGGAGCGGTCAACCTCGGGCAAGGATTCCCCGACACCGATGGTCCGTCGGAGGTGCTCGACGCTGCGGTCGCGGCTATCCGTTCCGGGGTGAACCAGTATCCCCCCGGCCCCGGGATGCCCGAACTGCGTCGAGCGATCGCCGAACACCAAGGGCGCTTTTACGGCATCGAGCTCGACCCCAACAGCGAGGTCGTGGTCACTGCCGGCGCCACCGAGGCGCTCGCAGGAGCACTGCTCGGCATGCTCGACACCGGCGACGAGGTGGTGGTCTTCGAGCCGATGTACGACAGCTACCAGGCCTGCATCGCACTCGCCGGTGCCCGTGCGGTGCCGGTACTGCTCGCACCCGACGACGACGGTCGGTACGTCTTCGATCCGGACGAACTCGTGGCGGCCGTGTCCGAGCGGACGAAGATCATCCTGTTGAACACACCCCACAATCCGACCGGCAAGGTGTTCACACGAGACGAACTCGAGTCGATCGCCTGCGTGGCGATCGAGCACGACCTCATCGTGGTGACCGACGAGGTCTACGAGCACCTGCTCTTCGACGGCCGTACCCACGTACCCATGGCGACGCTGCCCAGCATGCGCGAGCGCACGCTGACGATCTCGTCGGGCGGCAAGACATTCCACACGACCGGTTGGAAGATCGGCTGGATGTCCGGCCCCGAACCGCTGGTGAGCGCCGCGAAGACGGCGAAGCAGTTCCTCACCTACGTGAACGGTGCGCCGTTCCAGCCGGCGACGGCAGTGGGTCTCGGCCTGCCCGATTCGTACTTCGACGATCTCGCCGGCACGCTACAGACCGCCCGTGACCATCTGGTGTCGGGGCTTCGCTCGGTTGGGTTCACGACTCACGAACCCGAGGCGACGTACTTCACCACCGTCGACATCCGGCCACTCGTCGCCGACGGTGACGGCATGGCGTTCTGCCGGTCGCTGCCCGAGCGCTGCGGTGTGGTCGCTGTGCCGAACGAAGTGTTCTACGCACGGCCCGAGCACGGTCGTCACCTGGTGCGGTTCGCGTGCTGCAAACGCATCGAGGTGATCGACGAGGCGGTCGAGCGGCTCACGAAGGGATTCGGTTCGTGACCGCCGTGCGTGTCGCTGCGATCCAGCACGACATCGTCTGGCACGATCGGGCCGCGAACTTCGCGCATCTTCGTCCCCGTATCGCTGGTGCGGTCGCGAGTGGTGCCCGCGTGGTGCTGATGACCGAGACGTTCTCGACCGGTTTCTCGTTCGACTCGCCCGACATCGCCGAGCCGGAGGGTGGGCCGTCGTCGCAATTCCTCACGGAGATGGCGACGACCCACGGTGTCTGGGTCGGCGGGTCGTGCCCCGAGATCGCACCGGAGGCGCCGGCCGACGATCAGCGCCCGTCGAACGTGTTCGTGCTGGTGGCGCCGGACGGGACGGCGACCCGCTATCGCAAGATCCACCCGTTCTCCCACGCCGACGAGCAGCGCTACGTCCGCGCCGGTACGGGCTTCGTGACCGTCAACATCGACGGGCTCCGCTGCGCGCTGTTCGTGTGCTACGACCTGCGCTTCGCCGACGAGTTCTGGGCGCTGACGAACGACGTCGATGCGTACTTCGTCGTCGCGAACTGGCCGGCGAAACGGCGTCTGCACTGGTCGACGCTGCTGCGGGCGAGAGCGATCGAGAACCAGGCGTACGTCGTCGGCGTCAACCGGGTCGGGTCGGGTGGAGGACTCGACTACTCCGGCGACAGTGCGATCATCGACCCGCTCGGCGAAGTGCTCACCACCGGCGCCGGCGTCGAGACCGTCCTGCTCGCCGACCTCGATGCGTCCCACGTCGCATCGACCCGCGAGCACTTCCGCTTCCTACAAGACCGCCGCTGACACGCATCTCACGAGAACGGGTGGAACGGTTCCCCGAGCCCGGGTCTCGCGGAACCAAGGCCGGTCAGTGGGTGCCGACCGGGCGCATCTGCATCGAGACCCGGATGCCGTAGGGCGTGTCCTGCTGGCCGACTTCGACGAAACCGCGACGGGCGTGGAACGCAAGTGACGGCTCGTTGGGAGGATCGACGTTCACCTCCAGCGCCAGACGTGACGCCTCGTGCTGCTCCGCCATCAGCCGATCGACCTCGGCGTACAGCAGCGTGCCGAGTCCGCGTCCCTGCACGTCGGCATCGAACGCGACCCGGTCGAGGTACATGAAGTCGTCGTGGCGCTCGGTGAACCATCGGTAGTTCACCGAGTCGTAGTCGCTGTCCGATGGCATCACCAGGCAGAACCCCACCACGCGTCCTTCGACGTCGACGACGAGTGCGATCGGACTCTCGCCGACGAGGAAGGCCATCCGCTCGGCGTCGACCGAGCCGACCTCGGGCACGTTGGCCTGGTTGATCTCGAGGATCCGATCGAGATCGACGGACTCGATCGGACGGATCACGACAGTGGGCTCGGCAGACACGCGCCGCACGGTAACGGATGGGCGTGGTTCCCGACGCCGACGGTCCTTCCGGACCCGACCCCAGAGGACCTGGTTCCCCCCGACCCAGGTTTCCTGGAACCGGCTTGGTTCCGTCGGGCCCGGGCGCAGGGAACCGCGAGCACCGTCGGACGGGTTCGGGGATGCACTCCTAGTGTCCTGTAAGGCTGTTTCGTCACGAAATATGTGAATCGGGGAATTTTCCTGTGCGTGTCGCGTTCTCGCTGGTGTATCCACCAGCATCGAAGGAGAACAGCGATGGCCAGACGAGGACGACCACCGGTCGAGATTC
>JBGTIA010000579.1:0-3670 GCA_041745835.1 Ilumatobacteraceae bacterium
GGCCGCTCCGTCGCCGACCGCCTCGATCGCCACGTCGACGTCATGGGCCGCGGTGGCGGCAAGTCCGAGTTCGTCGACGCCGAAGCCGCGCTTTGCGGTGAACATCGCCATGATCGCCGGGACGTGATACGCCCCGATCGCAGTGATCTCGGCGTCACGATCGGCACGCTGCGCGACGGCCCATCGCAGCGCATCGATCGCGGCGTCCGATCCGTCGATACCAACGATCCAGCGAGCTGTCATGGAGCGAGTATCGCCTGCGATCGCACGCCTCGCCAAGGGCCCGAAGACTCAGCCGAGCGAGACGGCGCACCACCGTGCACGGCGACGACGCGATGCTGACCCCGGTGATCGACCCCCGGTGACATTGGGCCCTGGCGACGACGCACCTCGGCGGAGGACGATCAACATGGAGGGACTGTCGTGGAAGACCAACCGCTGGAAGAGCTGTCGGAGTCCGAGTGCTGGACGTTGCTGCGCACCGTCGACATCGGACGCCTGGCTGCGCCGACCGCCCGAGGAGGTGTCGAGATCTTTCCGGTGAATCACGTCGTCGACCAGGCGTCGATCGTGTTCCGCACGGCGATGGGCACCAAGTTGACCACAGCGCTCGACGCGCTCGAGGTTGCGTTCGAAGCCGACAATGCCGCCAGCTCCCACGATCAGCAACACGACGACCCATGGAGTGTCGTCATCCACGGCACCGCTGATCTGATCAGTCTCGACACCCAACTCTTCGACACCTTCCAACTCGCTGTGCATCCGTGGCACCTGTCGAACAAGCCGTACTTCGTCCGACTCGTGCCGACGATCGTCTCCGGTCGGCGATTCCGACTCGCGCCCGGCTCATGACCGCGTACGACACTCGACACGGCAAGGAGACTCCATGGTCCAGCACCTGATCGTTCCCGTCGACGGATCGGATGCGTCCTGGCGAGCGGTCGACGTCGCCGTCGGGCTCGCGCGCCGCAGCGACGCCTCGATCGACGTGGTCGAGGTCGTGTTCGACCTGCACGACGTCACCGACGCCAAGGCACGACTGACCGAACGTCTCGACCAACACGACACCGCGGGCGTGCAGGTATCGACGCAGGTTCGCGTGGCGGCGCTCAGCGTTGCCGAAGCGGTCGGCGACGAGGTCGAACGGCATCCAGAGGTGACCGTCGTCCTCGCATCACACGGTCGAGGTCGATCAGCTGCACTGCTCGGCAGCGTGACCGAGGAACTGCTCGAGCGGATCTTCGGCCCCGTGCTGGTGGTCGGCCCACACGCCACGACCGACACGTTCGTCGGTCCGGTGATCGTCACCGTCGACGGCTCCGACGCATCCGAGTCGGTCCTGCCGCTCGCTGCTGCCTGGGGCATCGAACTCGGCGCCGAACCGTGGATCGTGGAGGTGACCGACCCGGACACGAGCGTCTCCGGCGATGTGAGCGAGTCTGCCTATCCTGCACGACTGGCCCGCAGGCTGGCCAAGGACTCCGGTCACCCGGTGCAGTTCGAAGTGCTCCACGGCGAGCACGTCCACGACGAAGTCGCCGACTTCGCGTCGTCGATCGGTGCGGCGATGATCGTGGCGAGCACCCGCGGACGCACCGGGATGTCACGGTTCGTGATCGGCAGCACGGCGGCGGCGATCGTCCGTCATGCACCATGCGCGGTGCTGCTCGTCCGCCCGCCGCATCGCCGTCGCTGACGCCCCGCTCCGCCTCTGGTCTGATGTCAAGTCGGTCCGCCCTAGCATGGGCCGCGCATGGACCGCGCTGCGCTCGCCGGAGCACTGATCGACGCCTCTCCGGACGGGTTGCTGTTGGTCCACGAGGACGGCACCATCCTGCTCGCCAACCCGGTCGTGGGCACACTGTTCGGCTGGACCCAGGACGAGCTGCTCGGAACGTCCATCGACGAACTGGTCCCCCCCGAGTTCCGCAACACCCATCCGCACCGGCGCGCCGCATACGTCGCCGAGCCCACGAGCCGACCGATGGGAACGGGTCTGGAGTTGTTCGGGCAGCACACGTCGGGCGAGATGTTCCCCGTCGAGGTCAGTCTGAGTCCGTGCACCATCGATGGCACGGTGTTCACGATTGCCACGGTCCGCGACGTCAGCGAGCGCCAGGAATCGGCATCGCGGATGGCAATGCTGCAGGACCGTGAACGCATCGCCCGCGACCTCCACGACATGGTGATTCAGCGGCTCTTCGCCGCAGGGATGCATCTCCAGGCCGTGCAGTCCGCGGCCCAGCCCGCCATGGTGGCCGAGCGGATCGGATCCACGATCAATGAACTCGACGACACCATCCGAGAGCTCCGGTCCGCCATCTTCAAGCTCGGCCAGCACGGCGAGCGCCGCACGCTGTCGGCCCAGCTCACCGAACAGGTCCACGACCGGGCCCGTCATCTCGGATTCGAGCCAGTGCTGCGACTCACCGGCGACATCGACACGCTGCCCGGCTTCATCGCCGATCAGCTGGTGGCCACGGTCACCGAAGGGTTGTCGAACGTGGTCCGCCACGCCAACGCCACCTCCGCCGAGGTGCGCATCGAACGCGTCGGTGACGCGCTCTCGCTGCACATCGTCGACGACGGCGTCGGCCTCCCCAAGGCGCCGAAACGGTCCGGGGGGCTCGCCAACATGATGTGGCGCGCCGCGGAGTTGGGCGGCACGTGCACGATCGCCCCCAACGAACCGGCCGGCACGCGACTCCTCTGGCACGTCCCCGTCTGAGGCCCACCCGCGCCCAACGCCCGCCCGCCCCGAGCGATGAGCGAAAAGCCGCCATCCGGGCGGTTCGCTCATCAGTGCGGGGTTCTTGGTCCGAGCGATGAGCGAAGAGCCGCCATCCGGGCGGTTCGCTCATCACCGAACGGTCGGGAGTCGCGTCACATTTCGTTGCGGTGCCGCTCCACCAGCCGAGCGGCGAGTGCTGCGGCCTCGGTACGGCGCGACATGCCGAGCTTCGCGAGGAGATTCGACACGTAGTTCTTCACCGTCTTCTCGGCCAGGTACATCTCCTGTGCGATCTGACGGTTGGTGTGTCCTTCACCGATCAGGTCGAAGATCCGACGCTCCTGCACCGTGAGGTCGTCGAGGCGACCCTCCTCGCTCTCACGCAGACGTCGACCCGCGAGCCGCACCTCGGCGTCGTCGAGATACCGGCGGCCGTCGGCCACACCGCGGATGGTGTCGACCAACTCGGTGCTGCGGATCTGCTTGAGGAGGAATCCGGACGCGCCTGCGAGACCGGCGTCGACGAGCGCTCGGTCGCTGTCGAATGACGTCAGGATCAACACCTTGACGCCGGGGAATTCGGTGGTGATCTGACGACACACGGCGATGCCGTTGTGCTCGCCTTCGCCGAGGCGCACGTCGAGGACCGCCACGTCGGGGTTGTGCTCGCGGATCCCCGCCATTGCTTCCTCGGCGGTGCCGGCTTCTCCGACCACGGACAGGTCGCTCTCGGCTTCGAGCGCGGCGGCGACACCTCGACGAACCACCTCATGGTCGTCGAGCAGGAAGACACGGATCATGGGGCCATTGTCGCTCATGTGTGGGCGCCACGAACGCAATGCCGTGTCACGCGACCAGCGGCACAACGGCGATCGGCCGGTGGACGTGATGGAGCAGCCAGGTCGACACCGAACCGAGCAGCGCAGCCCCGATCGCTCC
>JBGTIA010000580.1:0-2328 GCA_041745835.1 Ilumatobacteraceae bacterium
ACCCTCGGGTCAGCCCGGCCGAACTCCTCCGAGCGCTGCTGGAGGAGATCGACGCGCTGCCAAGCGACATCGCTGCCCGCTACACCGAGTCGCTGGTGACGATCGGGCGCTGGGTGCGCGTCGAGATGCCAGCCGGCGCCCCGCTGTACGGGCGAGCTGTCGGAGTCGACCGGGCTGGTCGGCTCGTGGTGCTGGACGCAGCGGGGGTGCGACACGAGCTCGACGTCGGGGACGTCGTGCACGTCCGCGCGCTCGACGATCAGCACGACGGTGAGAATCAGGTGTGACACGGCGGTCCTCGCGGGGCTGCCGTAGCAGCCGCAGTACGCGCCACTAGCGTTCACCGGATGATCTCGTCGCCCCGCGCCCGTCGGCGCAGCTCCGCGCCCGTGGCGCTGGTGCTGGCAATCGTGGTCGGTACGGTCGGCGCATTCGGTGTGATCCGTGCGGCGAACGCCCGTGCCGGTGACGTTCAGCGGATCGAGGGTCTCGAACTCGCGCTGACGCCACAGGACGGACCGGCTCGGAACTACCTGCTCATCGGCTCCGACACACGAGAGAACGCCGATCCCAACGACGCCGATTTCGGTGGCATCGGCGACGTCAACGAGGTGTCGGGTCGGCGTTCGGACACGATCATGATCCTGCGCCAGGAGGAGGACGGCAACGGTGCGTCGGTCGTCAGTCTGCCGCGTGACCTGTGGGTCAACATCGCCGGCAAGGACAGTCCGAACCGGATCAACTCGGCCTACAGCGACGGCACCGACGTGCTGGCCGCCACGATCACTCAGGACCTCGGCATTCCGATCCACCACGTGGTCGACATCGACTTCAACGGCTTCAAGGATCTCGTCGACGCCGTCGGCGGCACCACGGTGTGCTTCCTGTACCCCACCCGTGACAAGAACACCGGCCTCGACCAGCAGCCCGGCTGTCACGTACTCGACGGGCTGCAGTCGCTGCAGTACGCACGGAGTCGGTACTACGAGGAGTTCCGCGACGGGCAGTGGCGGACCGACCCTCGGTCCGACCTGGGGCGGATCGAACGACAGCAGACCTTCTTGCAGCAGACTGCCGACGGCACCAGCGCCAAGCTGCAGTCCGACCCGTTCCTGGCGTCGGAGCTGATCACTGCGGGCTCCGCCGCCGTGCGGATGGATCCCGGTCTCGATCCGGTCGGTGCAGCCGGCACGTTGCGAAAGGCGTTCAGCGCGGGCCTGAACAAGTATCAGCTCCCCGTGGTGGGCGTCGACCGTAACGGCAATGCCGTGCTGGAGCTCGATCCCAGTGCCGAGCCGATCCTCGACTACTTCCGCGGCGTCGGTCCGCCGCCCCCGATCGCCCCGTAGCGGGAACACTGCGACGAGCCCGGCCGACGCCTACACTCCTGGCCGTCATGAAGGCACTCATTCTGGCCGGCGGCGCCGGCACCCGGCTCCGGCCGATCACGCACACCAGGGCCAAGCAGCTGGTCCCCGTGGCCAACACCCCGATCCTGCACTACGGCATCCGGTCGATGGTCGCTGCGGGCATCACCGAACTCGGCGTCATCGTCGGCGAAACCCGCGACGAGGTGATGGCCGATCTCGAGGACGGTTCCCAGTTCGGGGCGTCGATCACGTTCATCCCGCAGGACGAACCGCTCGGTCTGGCTCATTGCGTCTTGATCGCGCGTGACTTCCTTGGCGACGACGACTTCGTGATGTACCTCGGTGACAACCTGCTCGAGCAGGATCTCGAGGCGTTCGTCGCTGCGTTCACGAAGGCACGTGCGGGCGACCATCCGCCGTCGGCCCAGATCCTGCTCAAGGAGGTCAGTGACCCGCACCGCTTCGGCATCGCATCGCTCGACGCCGACGGCCACGTCGTCCACCTCGTCGAGAAGCCCGCTGATCCACCGTCGAATCTGGCGCTCGTCGGTGTCTACCTGTTCGACGCCGAAATCCACGAAGCGGTCGCGGCGATCGAGCCGTCCGAGCGCGGCGAACTCGAGATCACCGACGCCATCCAGTGGCTGATCGACCATGGACGTCGTGTCCGCACCGAGATCCTCACCGGCTGGTGGATCGACACCGGCAAGCTGACGCCGCTGCTGGAGGCGAACCGGCTGATCCTCGAGACCATCGCCACGCGCATCGACGGAACCGTCGACGACCACTCGTTCATCGACGGGCGCGTCGTGATCGAAGCCGGTGCCGAGATCATCAACTCGACGATCCGTGGCCCGGTGGCGATCGGCCCCGGGACCAAGGTGATCGACAGCTTCATCGGGCCGTTCAGCGCCATCGGTGCCGACTGCGAGGTCCACCACTCCGAGATCGAACACTC
>JBGTIA010000581.1:0-5062 GCA_041745835.1 Ilumatobacteraceae bacterium
CGTCGACCTGGGAGTGCGCCGCGTGATGGAGGACGCAATCGCTGCGCTCGAGCGGGCCGGCGCACGCATCGACCACGACCGCCGGCCCGTCATCGACCCGGCCGCGGCATCTCGTGACGGCCTGGCGCTGATCTCGTCGGCGACGGCCATCTCCGACAGCGATGGCGAGAGCTCCGCAGCGAGCGGCGACGGTCGTGGGATCGACCATCTCGCATGGGACGTGCTGCACCGCCGGCGCGGCGAGGTTCGTCGGCGATGGGACGAGTTCTTCGTCGACGTCGACGTGCTGTTGTGCCCGGTCACCGTGGTGCCACCGTTCCGTCACGTCCAGTCGGCGGACGGGCCGAACTGGATGCACGCCACCCTCGCGGACCACGACGATCGCCACTACAGCGACCTGATCTGGTGGAGTGCGCTGATCGGGAGTGCCTATCTCCCGGCGACGGTGCCGCCGATCGGGCGAACTGCGGACGGCCTACCGGTCGGCATCCAGGTGGTGTCCCCGTACCTCCACGACCGCACCTCGCTGGCCTTCGCCCGCTGCATGGCCGACGTCCTCGGCGGGTACGAGCCGCCTCCTGCCGCGCGTTGACGCTCAGCTCTCGAGGGCTTCACGCAACTGTTCGACGGCGTGGTCGGGCATCGAGGTGTACAGCAACTCGGCGCCGGCGAAGCGGCGCGCTTCGGTGGCCAGCGCACGCACGTAGACGTGCTGGGCGAGGATCACCACGGTCGAGGTGCCGGGTTCGACGGCCTCACGGAACCATGCGACCCATTCGTCGGGGATGCCGAGATCGACGATCCTCGCAGTGACCGCACCCGACGCGGCGCCGATGCCCAGTCCGGCGATCCAGCCAACCGGACCACCGAGCACGAGACCGAGCAGGCTCGTCCACATCGCGCCGTTGAGCGCCGCACGCCCCGGCGTCGGATCGATGGTTTCGACCACCTTCACCGTGCCGTCGTCGCTCTTGGTCACGACCACGGCGTCCTGCAGGTCGAGGTCGCCGCTCTCCTTGAGCCCGCCCATCGCCAACAGGTACTGCTGTGCGAGCACCGGCCGGGTGAACGAGACACCGATGATCACCGGGGCGCCCGGGTCCGAGACCACACGCTCATTCGGCTCGATGCCAGTGCGAAGCGTCGGATCGGGCGGGTCGAACGCCGGTGGGACGTCGTTGTTCGGCGAGCCGTCGGTCATGGGTGCAGTGTGCCACGACCGCAGCTGCGATCAGAGCGCGACCCGTACCGGAGGGCGGAACGCCTCGCACACTGATCGGTGGACGCTGGCGATCGGCTCACTTCGCCGTGACGGTGACGCCGTCGGTGACGACCGACTCGTCGAGGCCGATGGGCTCGGCGTCGATGCCGAACACCCACCGGTAGAACCCGGTCGCCGCCTGATCGATGCCGGGCCACACCTCCTGCACCTTGCGGTTCGGGTCGTCGCAACCGTCGGTTGCCAGCGTGCGGAGCCGATCGTCGAGAAAGTCGCCCAGACCGGCCTGTTCGGCGAGCACGATCAGGTTGGAATCACCAGGACCGATGGCGCACAGATCGGAGAAGGCCAGGTGACCCGAGTCGTCGAACACCCAGAGCCACGACGGCGACGGTGCCAATTCGAAGGCCTCGGCGGTACGAGACGCCTCGATGATCGCGTCGAGTTCGCCGGCCATGAACAGCGACGGGACCTCGGAGACGTTGTCGCGCAGGCCGGACGCATACGACACGTACCCCAGAATGCCCTCGTCGAGTGCGACCTCGGAGATTGTGCCACCACCGGCCGAGTGACCCCCGAGCGCCACGCGCTCGTTGTCGAGCGCGCCGCCGAGCAGGGGATCGGCGTCGAGCGTGTTGAGGTAGGTGCGCATCGACCGCATCTGGTCAGCGGAGGGGGGCTGGCCTTCGGTGGTGCCGCCGAGCGAGTTGGTCAGGTCGCGGCTCGGATGGTCGGTCGACGCGGTGACGATTCCCCACGACGCCAGGTGTTCCGCGATGTGACTCGACTGGAGGCGGAACGCCGACGCTCCATGACTGAACAACACGATCGGGAACGGACCATCGGTGGCAGCGGCGGCGTCCCGCGTGGCCTCGATGGTGAACGAGTCGTCGATCTCGGCGGCGATCAGATCGCCGACACCGGGTGGCAGGAATTCACGAACGTTGTAGGTCACGGCGCCGCCGGCCGTGGACGCGTCGGCGGGATACCAGATCTCCGCGAGGCCGCCCGCCGGCAACGTCCGGGTGGTGACACCGACGGCGTAGGGACCTCGGGCCGCCAGGTCTGCAGCCGTCACCTCCGGCTCGGGTGCCTCAGTGGTTTCGGGAGCGGTCTCGGGAGTGGTTGCCTCCGGCTCCGTCGTTGCTGCGGCCTCGGTCGTCTCGGGAGTCGCTGAGTCGGTCGTCTCGGTGGCGGGTGCTGTGTTCGGGGAGGTGGTGTCGGACGATTCACCGGCGTCGGATCCGCAGGCGGCGACGGCCAGACCCGTGACGAGAAGGAGGGGGAGCAGGCGTTTCATCGGCGCGGAGCGTAGAACGTCGCCGGCGAACTGCGCGAGACCAGGTGCAAACCTTCCTGCAAACGCGACTCGCAACGGTTCGGCGTCGCCGTGTGACCGGTACCCTCTCGGTGCCACTCGATCAGAAGGAACACGACCATGGCCCAGGCCAAACTCACGCCACTCCAGCAAGCCGAAGCCGACCGCAAGGCGGCCGAGGATGCACGTACCAACAAGACGCAGCGGAACTATTCCGACGAGGAGAAGGCGACCCGCAAGGAGCGCGTCGCCAAGGCCAAGGACGCAATGACTCGTTCGGTCGGGCTGAAGGGCGCGCACGTCCCGCCGGCCCGTGCCGCGATCAAGAAGTACCTCCAGAACCTGAACGACCCGAAGCAGCCCGACGACACCCAGTTCGAGACGCTGATCGAGGCCCCGTTCAAGGCGCCGCCCAAGAAGCGGACCGACGACCGCCGCTTCTGAGCAGGCCATCCCGGCGGCCCACACCCCGCCACCAACCCCGCACCATGCCGCCACCACCCCTGGAGCGATGAGCGAAGCGACCGGATCCCGGCGTTTCGCTCATCGCTCGGGGATGACGCGTCGGGGTGATGAGCGAGCCGCCCGGATCCCGGCATTTCGCTCATCGCTCCTTGTGTGATTGAGTGGTCCGATGGCTTCCGACCTTCCCGCAACCGCGCTCGAGCTGCGCTCGACCCTCACCGACGACGGTGTCGTCACACTCGGCATCCGCGACGCCGACGTCGTGGCACCGACCGAGGATCAGGTCGTGGTGCGCGTGGAGGCGGCGCCGATCAATCCGTCCGATCTGGGGATGATGTTCGCCGGTGGCGACCCGAGTGCCGCCCTCCCGGCCGGAGACGGAGGCCATGACGCCGTGGGCGTGCCGGTCACCGACGCTGCAGTCGCTGCGCAGCGCGCTCGCCTCGGCAAGCCGATGCCTGTCGGCAACGAGGGCGGCGGGGTGGTCGTCGCTGCGGGTTCGTCGGCTTCGGCTCAGGCGCTGCTCGGCAAGACGGTCGGATTCCTGTCGGGCAACGCGTATGCGCAGTACCGCACACTCCACGTCAGCCAGTGCCTTGCGATGGCCGACGGGACCGATCCGGCCGATGCCGCTGCGGCCTTCGTGAACCCGCTCACGGCGCTCGGCATGGTGGAGACGATGCGTTCGGAGGGACACAGCGCGCTCGTGCACACCGTCGGCGCCTCGAACCTCGGGCTGATGCTCAACCGGATCTGTCTGGATGACGGTGTCGGGTTGGTCAACATCGTGCGCAACCCGGAGCACGTCGAGCAGTTGCGATCGCTCGGCGCGCAGCACGTGGTCGACTCGAGTGCTGCCAGCTTCCTCGACGACCTGACCGATGCGCTGCGAGCCACCGGCGCCACGATCGCGTTCGACGCGATCGGCGGCGGCGACCTGGCGAGCATCCTGCTGTCGCGGATGGAGAAGGTGGCCGGGGAGCAGGCCGGCGAGTTCAGCCGGTACGGCTCCGACACGCACAAGCAGGTGTACATCTACGGCGGGCTCGATCGCGGGCCGACCACGCTGCGGCGTGACTTCGGCATGTCGTGGGGTCTCGGCGGCTGGCTGCTCACGCCCTTCCTGGTCAAGATCGGCCAGGCGGCTGCCGACCGGTTGCGTCAGCGCGTGGCCGACGAGATCACGACCACGTTCGCCAGCAGTTACGGCACCCGCCTCTCGCTCGCCGACGCCGTCGACCCCGCGCACGTGAAGCGGTACGCACGGATGGCCACCGGCGACAAGGCGCTCGTCACCCCGAACGCCTGACGCAACGGTCCTCGGGGGTCGGGTCCGGGAGGACCGGGTCCTTTGGGGTCGGTCCTCTGGGGTCGGGTCCGGGCGGACCGGGTCAGCGGCCGCCTTGGCCGTCGTCGACCTTGATGATCGTGCCCGTCACCATCTCCGACGCCGGCGACACGAGGTACAGCAGCGTGCTGTCGAGGTGCTCGGGCTGGCCGATGCGCTTGCGGGGGAACGCACGGGTGAGGTCGCCCATCCGTTCGATCATCCCGTCGGACATCTCCGATGCGAACAACCCCGGCGCGATGGCGTTGACGTTGATGTGGAACTTCGACCACTCGACGGCGAGCGTCTCGGTCAGACGATTCACCCCGGCCTTGGTGATCGAGTACAGGGCGGCGCCGCCGCCCGAGTAATGGAATCCGCCGACCGAGGAGATGTTGACGATGCGTCCCGGGAGCTTCAGTTCGATCAGCCTCCGGGCGACCTCGCACGACAGCACGAACGGCGCACGGAGGTTGGTGTCGAGCACCTGGTCGATCAACTCCAGCGGCATCCGCGTGGCGTACTGGGCGTCGGGGATTCCTGCGTTGTTGACCAGGATCTGCACCGGGTCGAAGTGCCGCTCGATCGTCACGATCGCCTCGGCGAGTTGGTCGGCGTCGGTGACGTCGAGCTGCAGCGGCAGACAGGAGCCTCCGGCGTCGGTGATCTCCTGCGCCACCTCGCCGAGGCGCTCCATCCGGCGGCCGGTGGCCACGACCCGGGCGCCGTTCGC
>JBGTIA010000582.1:0-6253 GCA_041745835.1 Ilumatobacteraceae bacterium
CTTCAGGAACTCGGACGGCTGCACACTCAGCGGACCGAGCCGGAGCCACGAACGGGCCCCGTTGACGCTGGCGCCGATGCCGGGGGCGAACGGGGCGGCCATGGCCGCGACCGCCAGAGCCGTGACCGGGATGACCAGCCGCTGCCAGCGCCGGTAGGAGATCTTCACCATTGCCACGAGCGCTATCAGCCCGAGACCGGCCCACATCGCCTGCCTGCCGAACACCCGATACGGCGAGAAGCCGAGGTTCGCCTGCGTGACCGCCGACGCCGACAGCACCATCACGAGCCCGAGCATCACCAGCACCGACACGACTCCTGCGATCGCGTAGAAGGTCCCCGTCGGCGGTCCGAGCACCTCGGACTCCACTGGCGCACGGCGGGTCCGAGCTCGGATCCCCAGGCCGCGAGAGTCACGAGCCCTGGAGTCACGGGCGCTGTTTTGCGTGCGCTGCCGGCTCGGCGCAACCGAACCCCCGTGCAGACGGTCGAGCGTTGCGCGTCGGCGATCCCCGACGCTGATCGTGCTGGTCATCAGGATCCCTCTCGCTTGCGGTCTCGGTTGGTGTTGCGGTTGGTGTCGCAGTTCGTCGTGGTCGTCGAGTCGGCCGACGCGAAACGCTCGAGAACGAGCGAGCGGAAATGGTCGCCACGGGCCTCGAAACCCGTGTACTGGTCGAAGCTCGCACAGCCCGGTGACAGCAGCACGGTCGCTCCAGGTCCGGCCACGGCGGCGGCCCGGTCGACTGCTTCGGCGAGGTTCGCCACGACGTCGACGATCGGTACCGCAGCGAACGCCGACGCAATGGCCTGTGCGGTGTCGCCGAGCGCGATGACCGCGTCGACCTCGGTGACGTCCTCGGCCATCGAACCCAGATCGACACCCTTGTCGTAGCCTCCCGCGATCAGCACGAGATGATCGAAGGACCGCACGGCCGCGGCTGCGGCGTGCGGCGTGGTCGCCTTGGAGTCGTTGTACCACGAGACGCCATCCCAGGTGCCGAGGTGTTCGAGACGATGCGGCGGCCCCGTGAACGTCTCCAGCGCCGAAGCGATCGCCTCGACGTCACCGAGGCCGGTCTCCAGCACGAGCGCCGAGGCAGCCAACGCGTTGGTGAGGTCGTGCGGAAGGCTCCGCCGCATCGACTCGACCGAGGCGATCTGGCCGTGCGGCCCGACGAGATGACCGTCGTCGACGCGGTAGTCCGCGTGTCGAGCGCCGAAGGTCATCTGCCGTGCTGGCGCGGATCGCAGACGCCGCATCACGACGGCGTCTTCGACGAAGCCGACCGCCGCGTCCTCCGGGCCCTGGTTGGCCCACACCTGCGCCTTGGCAGCCTCGTAGGTGTGCATCGAACGGTGCCAGTTGAGGTGATCGGGAGCGAGGTTGAGCCAGGCAGCCCCATCGGCGCGGAAGGTCGGCGTGAAGGCGAGGCGGAAGCTCGTGCACTCCACGACGAACGCGTCGAGATCCATGGCGATCGCATCGACCAGCGGTGTCGAGGTGTTGCCGGCGTCGATCGTGCGGACGCCGGCCGCTCGCAGCATCTCGACGGCGAGCAGTGTGGTGGTGGTCTTGCCGTCCGTTCCGGTGATAGCCAGCATCGGTCGTGCCCCGCCCGGACGGTCCTGCTCCCACCGGTAGGCGAGTTCGATCTCCGACACCACGTCGGTGCCGGTTGCTCGTGAAGCGGCGATGGAAGCGTGCGTCTCGGGAACACCCGGCGCCGGACTCATCAGCTCGCACGAGGCGAGCAGATCGCGCAGGACACCGGCGTCTGGTCGTTCGAGCAACTCGACGTCGAGGTTCGCAGCGACTTCCCGCCGTCGATCGTCGACACCGTCGTCGGCGACGACCACCTCGTAGCCGTGGCGCAGCAGCGCCCGGACCGTCGATTCGCCGGTGACGGCCAACCCGTACACGAGCGCCCGGCTCACGGCTGCACCTGGACCTGGGCGGTGAAGTCGGCGATGAAGATGGCGAGCGCCGACGCGACACAGATCGCCGAGATCAGCCAGAAGCGGATGATCACGGTGGTCTCGGGCCAGCCGATCAGCTCGAAGTGATGGTGGATCGGCGACATGCGGAACAGGCGCTTCTTGCGACCCGACGCCTTGAAGACGCCCATCTGGATCGCGACCGAGCCGGCTTCCATCACGTTGATGCCGCAGACCAGGACGATCAACAGCGTCGTGTTGAGCGTGAGTGCGCAGAACGCGAGCGCCGCACCGATCGCAAGGGCGCCGACGTCACCCATGAAAATCCGCGCCGGCGCAGCGTTCCACCAGAGGAACCCCAGGCACCCGCCGGCGAAGGCGGCGGCGAACACGCCCATGTCCAGCGGGTTGACCACCGTGCTGTAGATCTCCGGGTTGCGGAACGCCCAGTAGGCGATGATCGTGAACGCACCGAAACCCATCAGCGCCGATCCGGAGGCGAGCCCGTCGAGGCCGTCGGTGACGTTGACGGCGTTGGTCGTCGCCCAGATGATCATGCCGGCCCACACGACCCACACCGCCGTGGGCACCTCGAGGCCGACCGAGCCCCTGGTCACGTTGATCGTCTCGGAGATGCCGGTTCCGACGACGAGCCACCACCCCATGGCGATGCTCGCCAGCATGGTGATGTAGTTCTTCTGCTTCCAGAAGATGCCACGGTTGTGGCTCTTGCGCACCTTGATGGAGTCGTCGAGCAAGCCCATCAACGCCATGAACAGCACGCCGACCCAGACGATCATCGTCTGATCGGAGAAGGCGAGGCCGGGACGGAGATGGGCGACGAGCCACCCGAAGAGTGCGGCACCGACGATGGCGATGCCGCCCATCGTCGGCGTTCCCTGCTTCGGCATGTGGTGCACGGGTCCGTGGTCCTCCTTGCCGAGGATTGGTTGACCCTGCCCGCGTCGGCGGAAGAACACGATCAGATAGCGCGTCCCGAACAGCGAGACGAGCATGGCGCTGGCGCCCGCGAGGATGATGGCGATCACGAACTCGGCTCCAGGCACTGGAGGGCCACTGCCCGATCGTCGAACTCGATGGTGTGATCAGCAAACTCCTGTGTCGACTCGTGACCCTTGCCGGCGATCACCACCACATCACCGGCACCGGCCGAGTCGATGGCATCGGCGATGGCTTCGCGGCGGTCCACCAACGTCACGACGTCGACACGCGCATCCCGATCGAGCCCTGCCACGATCTCGTCGATGATGCGCTGCGGGGACTCCGAGCGAGGGTTGTCGGAGGTGACCACCACACGATCAGCGTGTCGGCTCGCCACGGCGCCCATCGCCGGACGCTTCGCACGATCTCGGTCGCCGCCGCAGCCGAACACCACGATCAGCGAGCCGGAAGGTCCGACGACACGGCGTGCCGCCTCGAGCACGAGCGCCAACCCGTCGGGTGTGTGCGCGTAGTCGACGACCACGGTGATGTCCCGCCAGCGGCTCGCATCCGTGTCGACCACTTCGAACCGTCCGGGCACCGCGGGCAGTGTCGAGACCGCACCGATCGCCACGTCCGGGTCGATTCCCAGTTCGACTGCAGCGGTCAGCGCTGCCAGTGAATTCGCCACGTTGAAGTCTCCGCCCATCGGCACCTCGACACGTCTACCTCGCCAGACGTAGCGGTGGGCCGCGGCTGTCACCTCGACCTCGGAGACGTCGGCGAGGCTGTAGGTCACGACGCGGAACTCGCTTCCCACGACTCCGGACGCCGAGGTGTCGGCGATCAGCCGCCCGTGGGGGTCGTCGATGTTGACGACGCCGAGGTTCGAGAACACCGGCGAGAACAGCCGTGCCTTTGCTCGGAAGTACTCCTCCTGCGAACCATGGAGATCGAGATGATCGTGGCCGAGGTTGGTGAACACGACCGCGTCGAACTCCGTGCCGTCGACGCGATGCATGGCCAATGCATGCGACGACACCTCGAGCACCGCCGCGGTCCGTCCGGACTCGACGAAGCCGCTCAGCATCGCCTGCAGCTCCGGTGCCTCCGGCGTGGTCCGCGTGCCGTGCAGCGTCCCGACGACACCGCAGGGGTGTCCCGCCCCGTCGAAGATCGACGCCATCAAGGCGGCTGTGGTCGTCTTGCCGTTCGTTCCGGTGATGCCGACCGTGGCCAGTGCACGACTCGGATGCCCGGCAACCTCGGCCGCGATCGGGCCGAGCCGGAGGCGGGTGTCGTCGACGACGATCTGGGGCACCACCGACCCGTCCAGCACGCCGAGGGTGTGGTCCGTGAGCACTGCCGTCGCTCCCGCTCGCACGGCATCGGCTGCGAACGCATGACCGTCGAACCGCTCGCCGCGCAGGCAGGCGTACAGCGATCCGGCGGTGACCTCACGCGAGTCGTGGACCACGGAGGTGACGACGGTCCCCCGCCCGATGATCTCCCTGAGGGCATCCAGGCCCGCGAGATCGACCGTCGGCGACATCGGTGTCCTCACGACGCCTGACAGCCGACGGCGCCGGGTGTCGGCACGATGCCGAGCTCGTGGATGAGCGTCGGGGCCAGCTCGGCGAACACCGGAGCTGCCGCGGTCCCGCCGAAGCGATCGTTCGTTCCCGCTGGCGGCTCGTCGACGGACACGAGCACGGTCACCTGCGGCTTCTCGGCAGGGAAGAACCCGACGAAGCTCGAGTAGTAGATGCGATCGCCGTTCTCGTCGAAGTAGGTCCCGTTGTCGGCGGCCTTGAAGGCGGTGCCGGTCTTGCCGGCGATCGACAGTCCGTCGACCTGGGCGAGGGTGGCGGTGCCGCTGCAGACGACGTTGCGCATCATCTCGGTCGTCTGGATCGCTGCCTGCTCGGTGACGACGGAACGCGACTCGGACGGATCGGTCTCGGTGACCGAGCCGTCGGGCCCGACAGTCGCCTTCAGGAGCTTGGGTGCGACGTAGGTTCCCCGGTTGGCGATCGTGTTGATCGCTGCGACCAATTGCAGCGAAGTGCTGGACACACCTTGACCGTAGGCGACGGTGACCCGCTCGGAGCCCCACAGGTCCTCCGCCTGCTTGAGGATGCCGGGTGATTCGCCGGGGAAGTCCAACGCCGTCGGCGATCCGAGACCGAACGCAGCCATGTACTCACGATGACGTTCGCGGCCCATCTCCTGCTGCACGAAGATCGTGCCGATGTTCGACGACTCGGTGAGGATCTGGGCGACGGACATCACCTCGTCGGGGTGTTCGTGCGAATCCTTCAAGAGGTCGTCGTAGTACTGCTTGCGCCACGGCACGACGTACGACGTCTCGGGTGTGACCAGGCCCTCACTGAGCGCGCTGGAGATGGTGATGACCTTGGCAACCGAGCCGGGTTCGTAGGCGTCGACTGCCGCGAAGTTGCCGGACGTCACTTCGTAGTCGCCGCTCTCGTCGTTTCGGCGCACGGACGCCATCGAGTAGATCTCGCCGGTGGCGGTGCCCATGGCAATCGCGGTCGCGCCCTTCGCGCCGATCGCCGCGACTTGTTCCACCAGCACCTGCTCGGTCGAGAATTGGATCGACCGGTCGAGCGTGAGCACGAGGTCGTCGCCGGCCACAGGGTGCTCGGTGACGGACTCCGAGCCGGGGATCGAACGGCCCCCGGGTGCCACGTCCCGTTGCATCTCGCCACCGGTGCCGGTGAGTGCGTGGTCGAATTGGAGCTCGAGTCCCGAGATCCCGACACCGTCGATGTTGGTCCGTCCGATGACGCTGCGACCGGTGTCGCCGCCGGGCATCTCCCGACGGCTCTCACGGTCGACGTTGACGCCTGCGAGCTTCATCAGCGAGATCTGATCGCCGATGTCGGCGTCCGCCTGACGACGCACGAAGACGAAGCCGCGGTCCTTGGATTCGATCTCGGCGAGCAGCTCGGCGACCTTTTCGTCGGGTAGGTCGAGCAGATCGTCGAGGATCTGCACGGTGGCGGGACCGTTGTCGATCAGCTTGGGGTTGATCGACACGGTGACGGCTGGCACCGACATCGCCAGTTCGGCGCCGTGGCGGTCGAACACCGTGCCCCGTTGGGCCTGAATGGTGACCGATCGGGTCCACTGATCCGCGGCCGCCGACCGCAGCGTCTCGGCTTCGGTCGTCTGCAGGTAGGCGACCCGGCCGATGAGGCCGAACAGCACAGCACCGATCACGACCAGCGCCACGATGAGCCGGCGGCGCGGTGAACCCGACCGGAACCTCGATGTCGCCCGACGTGGGGGCGACGAGCGAACCCTGGCCCGCGCCCTGGTCGGCGCGGACTTGGTCAGCGCAGGCTTCG
>JBGTIA010000583.1:0-3928 GCA_041745835.1 Ilumatobacteraceae bacterium
CGACACCGCCGCTGGTGGTCTCGCCGATCAGCACCACCAGACCGATGGCGGGATGCTGGCGGACGGCGATGGCCAATTCGCGCAGATCGCCCGGGGTCAGGCCGTCGACCTGCGTGACGAGGACGCCCTCGTGGGCGACCGCAGCCAGCTCGCCGGCGCGCCCGGTCGCCAGTTGGGAGCGCAATGACTTGATCTCGTCCTGCAGCGCCTTGGTCTCGTCGAGTCGGCGCTGCACCCCGGCCAGCAGGTCGTCGGACGACGAACCGACCAGGCGGGCGGCATCGGCGATGAGCTGTTCGTCGCGCTGCAGCAGCGCAACGCTCGATGCACCGGTGACGGCTTCGATGCGACGCAGGTTGGAGCCGATCGACGACTCGCTGACCACCTTGACCGTGCCGATGTCGCCGGTGGCTCGCACGTGGGTGCCGCCACACAGTTCGATCGACGAACCGGCTTCGAGCACCCGGACGATCTCGCCGTACTTGTCGCCGAAGAACGCGATCGCCCCGAGCGCCTCGGCCTCGTCCTTGGTGGTCTCGAAGATTCGCGTCGGGGTGTTCTCGAGGGTCTCCGCGTTGGCGAGGCGCTCGATCTCGGCGATCTGGTCGTCGGTGACCGCCTCGTAGTGGCTGAAGTCGAACCGGAGACGATCGGGCCCGACCATCGAGCCGGCCTGCTTGACGTGGTCGCCCAACACCTGGCGCAACGCATGGTGCAACAGGTGGGTGGCGGTGTGGTTGCGGCGGATGGCGGCGCGGCGCTCGCCGTCGATCGCAGCTGTCGCCATCTGGCCGGCGGTGACCCGTCCGTCGATCCGCGCACGGTGTCGGCGGAGGTTCGGCAGGGCGAATGTAGTGTCGAGAACGTGGGCGGTGCCGGTGTCGGTGACGATCGTGCCCGTGTCGCCGATCTGGCCACCGGACTCGGCGTAGAACGGCGTCCGATCGAGGAAGACGTCGACGAGGTCGCCGGGCTCCACGGGAACCACGGCGAGGACGCGGCCGTCGGACGTCTCGTCGGCATAGCCGACGAACTCGGTGACGCCGAATTGCTCGACCACGTCGCGATAGGCGTCGAGGTCGACGCCGTCGCCGGCGCCCTTCTGGGCCGCCTTCGCCCGCTCTCGCTGGGCGGACATCTCGGTGGTGAACCCTGCGAGGTCGACTGCGACGTCGCGTTCTGCGGTGATCTCCTGGGTCAGCTCCAACGGGAAGCCGTAGGTGTCGTGGAGGAGGAAGGCCGTCGAGCCGGACAGTTCGTCCGGGTTCGCCTCGAGTTCGCTGTCGAGGATCCCGAGCCCGTGCTTCAGTGTCTGACGGAACCGCTCCTCCTCCTTCGTCATCACGCTCACCACGAAGTCCCGATTCTTCACGATGTCGGGATACGCGGTGCCCATCACGTCGATCGCCACTTCGGTCAGCCGGGGCATCACCAGCGACTCGGTACCGAGGAGGTAGGCGTAGCGAACGGCTCGACGGATGATGCGGCGCAGCACGTAGCCGCGCGCCTCGTTCGACGGGAACACGCCATCGTTGACGAGCATCGCTCCCGATCGAGCGTGTTCGGCCAGGACCCGCATGGCGAAGCTGTCGCGATCCTCGTAGTCGCCGACCCGGTACGACTTGCCCGTGACCGAGCAGGCCTCGTCGATCATCGGCTGCATCAGATCGGTCTCCCAGACCGAATCGACGCCCTGGACCAGCGCAAGGATGCGTTCGAGGCCGGCGCCGGTGTCGATCGACGGCTTGGGCAACGGCGTGCGGCTGCCGTCGGGCGCCTGGTCGAATTGCATGAACACGAGGTTCCAGAACTCCATGAACCGGTCGCCGGCAGGGTCGCCGAGCGGACCGCCGTCGGGGCCGAAGGCGGGACCCCGGTCGATGTGGATCTCGCTGCACGGCCCACACGGCCCGGTGTCGCCCGCCTGCCAGAAGTTGTCCTTGTCGCCGAGGCGCTGGATGCGATCCATCGGGACCCCAACGATCTCGTGCCAGATCGCCTCGGCCTCGTCATCGGATTCGTGGACCGTGATCCACAGCCGATCGCCGTCGAATCCCCAACCGCCATCGGCCGGGTCGCCGGTGACCAGATCCCAGCTCCAGGGGATCGCCGCTTCCTTGAAGTAGTCGCCGAAGCTGAAGTTGCCGAGCATCTCGAAAAAGACCAGGTGGCGCTTGGTGCGGCCGACGTCGTCGAGGTCGTTGTGCTTGCCACCCGCTCGAGCACACTTCTGCGAACTGACGGCGCGCAGGAACGGCGGCTGCTCGTCGCCGACGAAGTACGGCTTGAACGGCAACATGCCCGCCACGTTGAACAGGACCGTCGGGTCGTGCGGGATGAGACTCGCCGACGGCACCACGGTGTGGTCCTTGGCGGCGAAGAAGTCACGGAAGGAGTCGCGCAGCTGGTCGGCGTTCATCGAGACGGTCATATCCCGGGCGAGCCTATCGACGCCGGTAGCTTGCTCGACCGTGAGTACCGCACCGCAGGACCTGCACGAGTGGATCAGCTTCGAGGACCCCGACGAGCTACGGACGTGGGTCTTCGATGCCACCTACCTGCGTTCGAACTACACGTGCATCTACGGCTGCGGCTGCAAGGGCATCCTCGACGAACCTGCGCCGGAGCTGGCCCTCGGATGCTGCAGCTTCGGCGCCCACTTCGCGGACGCCGACGACGTCGCCAACCTCGAGCGGTACGTCGCGCGACTCGAGCCTCGCCACATGCAGTTCCACGCCAAGATGAGGAAGAAGGGTCATCTGCGCGCCGGTGATCCCGACGACGACGGCAACCCGGTCACCGTGACACGGCTCGTCGACGATGCGTGCATCTTCCTGAATCGCGTGGGTTTCGAGGGGGGCGTCGGCTGCTCGCTGCACATCGCCGCGCTCGAAGCCGGGGAACGTCCGATGGACTGGAAACCCTCGGTGTGTTGGCAGGTGCCGGTTCGACTCGAGCACTCGACCGACGAGTCGGGCCACGTCACCTCACGTCTGCGCGAGTGGAAGCGACGCGACTGGGGCGAGGGCGGCGACGACTTCGGCTGGTGGTGCACCGAGGAGCCCGACGCGTTCGTCGGCGCCGAGCCGCTCTACGTCTCCGCGAAGGACGACATCGTCGAACTGGTCGGAGCCCACATCTACGAGATGATGGTCATCCAGCTCGAGCGCCCGAACTGGGTGCCGCTCCCCCACCCGGCGGTCCGCCGGCGGTGAACGCGGCAGCGTCGGTCAGTCGTCGGTGTCGTCGTCGTCGAAGGTGACGCCGTACTTCTCGGCGAGCGCGGCATATTCGTCGTCGTCACCGCCACCCTGACCTTCCTCGGACTCGGACGGAGCCGACCGGTCGCCGAAACCCAGATCAAAGGCTCCCGGACCGGACTGCTTCAGTTTTCTCGCCTCTTCGAACCGGCGATGACGACCCTTCTTCACGACAGGGCTCCCACACTCTAGAAAGCTGACATTCGGGCACAGGGTAGCGGCGCCACCAGGGATTTCTCTGGCCGCCGACAATTGTCCACCGTTGATGTGTCAGTCGGTGACGGCGTGCAGGCGCAGCCGTCCTTCTGGGTCGAACGTGAGCCCGGCCTTGCCCCCGACCAGCCGACGGATGCCGTCGCCGACGAGCTCGTTGCGCCAGCCGGTTCCCAGGCGGGCGTCGTCGTCACCTCGCAGGAACGCCACGATGTCGGCACGGGTCGCGAGCAACGCGGGATCGAGGCGTTCGTCGCGTGCGAGTTGGCCCACCCAGGCCGACACCAGGGTCACCGCCGGTCGCATGTTGCGGTCGAGATCGTCGACGGAGGGCGGCGGCGACGGTGGTGGAACTCCCTTGGACGCACGCACGGCGTCGAGGATCTCCTCGGCGATCCCGCCTCGCGAGTGACGCTCGTCGACACCGCGGGCCTGTGACAACTCCTTGGTCGACG
>JBGTIA010000584.1:0-8783 GCA_041745835.1 Ilumatobacteraceae bacterium
GGCGTCGGCCAGCGCAGCGTGGCGTCGTGCGAGCGCCGCAGTCGACGACGGCGGCACGACCTTCACGTAGATCTCCCGGTCGATACCGCGGGCTCGAACGACGGCACGCTCGGTGGGTCGGTAGGCGACCACCTCGAGCACGGCGTCTCCGCCGACGAGTTCACGCAGGTGCTCGTTTGCGAGGTGGGGGGTCACCATCGTGGACAGGTCGACGAGGACGGGATCGAACGGCCAGCGCCACACGCCGACCGACAGCGCACTGCCGTCGGATGTTTCCGCCTCGACCGGGAGGGTGCCTGCGTGTGGTCCAGCGATGGTCGTGGCTGCAAGGAGGGTGTCGGTGACGTCGATTCCTCTGCGTCGGATCTCGCACCGGTACCGCACGACGAGGTCGGATTCGGGCCGGTACTGGACATGGCTCGTGCGGCACGAGAGCAGCTCACCGCCGGTCGCAGCCACCACTGGCCGCAGCACGTCGGACGCGCCCGGACCTGTCAGATGAGCAGAGGCAGGGAGCAGCGGATCCTCGATCGTCACATGGCAATCGTGTGGGTCGGGGATGGGAGCAACGTGATCTTCCGATGAGAGATCTCTCACCAACGATCGATCACGATGCCATCCGATACCCCATCCCTCTGACGGTTTCGATCGTCGATTCGCCGAGCTTGCGTCTCAGGTACCGGACGTACACGTCGACCACGTTCGATCCCGGATCGAAGTCGTACCCCCAGACGTGCGAGAGCAGCTGCTCGCGCGAGAGCACCTGGCCCGGATGGCGCATGAACGTGTCGAGCAGCGCGAACTCCCGTGCGGTCAACTCGACCCTTCGGTCGTCGCTGGTCGCCCGTCTCGATCGGAGGTCGAGCTGCACGGCGCCGACCTGGAGCAACGTCGTCTCGGCCGGCCGATCGTCGGTACGGATCCGGAGTCGGATACGTGCGAGCAGTTCCTCGAATCGGAACGGTTTGACCACGTAGTCGTCCGCTCCCTGTTCGAGGCTGCCGACCGTGTCCTCGACGCCGTCGCGAGCGGTGAGCACGAGGATCGGCAGCCGATCTCCCCGCCCGCGGACGGCCCGCAACACCTCGCGACCGTCGCGGCCGGGCAACCCCAGGTCGAGGATCATCAGGTCGAAGGAGTCGTCGCGAGCGAGCGCAACGGCGCTGTCGCCGTCGCCGACCGCCACGGTCGTGTAGCCGTTCGCGCGCAGGCCTTTCTCCAGGAACGAGACGATCCGTTCCTCGTCCTCGACGATCAGGATGCGCGTCATGGGAGGTCCTCCGGTGGGGGGTCGATGGGGAGTTCGATGGTGAACCGTGCGCCACCACCGGGTTCGTTCGCCGCGGTTGCCCGACCGCCGTGACCCCGAGCGACCGCATCGACGATCGACAGCCCGATGCCCATGCCCTCGGATCGCTGCACCCGACTCGCGGCGCCACGGAACCGCGGCGTGAACAACTGATCGATCACCGCTTCGTCCAGACCCGGGCCGGAATCGCGAACCCAGAGCCGTGCGGTGTCGACCGTGGTGTCGATCCCGAACGCCAGCGGGTCGCCGGAGTTCGTGTGCTGGACGGCGTTCGTCGCCAGGTTGAGCATCGCTTGCACCAGCCGGTCCCGATCGCCCAGGATGGCGACCTTGCCGGGTGCCGGAGCGTCGTCGAGCTCCCAGACGCGATCGCCGAGCAGCCCCAATCGCTGTTCGAGCATCACGGCGAGCTCGCCGAGGTCGACGGGTTCGAACTGCAGGAACTCCCCGTTCTCGGCCTTCGCCAGCAGCAGGAGGTCGTTGACGTACCGGTTCATCCGATCGAGTTCGTCGGTGATCGTGGCGACGCTCTCGGCGCGTTCGTCGGGGTCGTCGCCGAGCAGGTCGATGTGACCCTGCACGATGGTGATCGGGGTTCGGAGTTCGTGCGCAACGTCGTCGAGGAACCGGCGCTGTTGCAGGAATCCGTTCTCGAGTCGTTCGACCATGGCGTTGAAGGTGGAACCCAGTTCTGCGAGCTCGTCTCGTCCCTCCACCTCGATTCGCTGTGAGAGGTCGGTGTCGGAGATCTGCCGGGCTGTCGCGGTCAACCGGCGAACCGGCCGCAACACCCGACCCGCCAGTGACCACGCGAGGACCGCCGAGGCGAGCAGAACGACGACTCCAGCGAGCGTCAACACCCGCACGACCACCAGGATCTCGTCCCGGTCGGTTGCAGGAAAGTAGGCGACGACGAAGACCCCGGTGGTCTCGCCCGACGTGCTCAGCGGGACGGCGAGGTACTGGATCTCGCCGACATCGGTCTGTGTGGTCGCCTGCAGCGGCTCGGTCACCGACGTCCACCGGCCGACGAGCGGTTCGTCGCTCCATACCTCCTGGGGTGCATCGAAGCTGGAGAGAAATCGCTGTCCGCCGACGAACGAGTAGAACGACTCGTTCGCACCCGGGACGTTGCGGCGCAAGAACGTGTCGAGGATCGCCTCGGCATCGGAACCGAACGGCTCGCCCGTCGACGGGTCGTTGCCCGATGCGAGATTCCTGAGTTCCTCGACCTCCTGGGCGAGTGCACGATCGATGTCGCGCTCGAGCCGTGCGAGCAGCACCTGACGGGTGACCACGATCGAGATCGCCAGTGCTGCTGCGACGAGCACGACGTACCCGACGACGATCCGCAACCGGATCGATGACCACCACGGCCCACGGCGCGCCGACTCACTCGACGACGCACTCGACGATTCTGTCGTCGACGCACTCGGCGACTCACTCGGCGATTCTGTCGTCATCGTCATCGTCATCGTCATCGTCGTCGTCGTCATCATCGTCATCGTCGTCGTCGTCGTCCGGAGCGACCGGGGGTGGCGGGGCCACAGGGGCTGGTCGTGGTGACGGAGTGGGTGGTGACGCCACGAGCGGGCGCGCCGGCGGTGGCTGCGGTGATGGCAGGTCGGATTCCGATCCGGATGCGGCGGACGGTGTCGCGGCGGTGGGGACGACGGTGTCCGCCGTCGCTGTGTCGTCCACGGTCGTCTCCGGCGTGCTGGCAGCGTCGGGGAGTGACGTCGTTGCGGCGGGTTCCGTGGTCGGGGTGGTCCTGCTCGTCACCAGTTCGATCGGAGCCACGTCGGGCGGATCGGCGGACATCGCATCGGCGAGCACGAGCACGAGTCCCATCCCGATCATCAACGAGACCGACAGCACGGCGACGAACGCGAGGGCTCGCAGCAACCGTCCCGGCGACGAACCATCGACCAGTGTCATGCCAGGAGCTTGCCGTGTTCACGAGCGAACAGCATGAGAGTCCGATGAGAAGATCCTCATCTGGAGTGGGTCATCAGGCCCACCCGAGTTCGTGCAAGCGGTCGTCGTCGATCCCTGCGGCGTGCGCGATCTCGTGGATGACCGTCACGTAGACCTCCTCGGCCAGTTCGTCGAGATCGCCGCACATCTCGCACAGCGGCACACGGAAGATCGACACGATGTCGGGGCCTTCGTTGCCCGTGCGCTCGGTGTGCGGGACGCCGTCGTAGAGGCCGAGCAGTTCGGGTTCGTCCGGATGTCGGTCGACGACCTGCACCACCACGTTGTCGAGGACGTGGAGCAGTTCGTCGGGGAGGTCGTCGAGCGCGTCGGCGACCATCGCCTCGAACCGGTATCGCGGCACGATCTCCATGGCGGCCAAGTGTTACATCACGGGTCAGACCCGTCATGCAATCGGCTCAGAGGATCTTCAGCTTCTCCGAGAAGATCTTCTTCGGCTTCATGTCGACGGCGATCTGGGTGGCGATCTGCTGGAACAACTGTGCCGCTTCCGACTCGGGATCGACCGCGGTGATCGGCCGGCCGGTGTCGCCGCCCTCGCGCAGTTCGGGCACGAGCGGGAGCTTGCCGAGCAACGGCACTTCGAGCTCCTGGGCGAGCAGTTCGCCGCCGCCAGAGCCGAAGATCTCGTAGCGCTTCCCATCGTCGCCCGTGAACCACGACATGTTCTCGATCACGCCGCGCACCGGCAGGTTGACCTTGGCCGCCATGGCGGCCGACAGGGAGGCCACCTTCTGGGCTGCGGGTTGCGGTGTGGTGACGACGAAGACCTCGCCGCGCGGCAGGTACTGCGCGAGCGACAGGGCGATGTCACCGGTGCCGGGAGGCATGTCGACGAGCAGGAAGTCGGGCTCGTCCCAGAACACGTCGGTGAGGAACTGTTCGAGTGCTTTGTGGAGCATCGGGCCACGCCAGATGACCGCTTGGCCTTCCGGCACGAAGTACCCGATCGAGATGCAGCGAACGCCCCACATCTCGGGTGGGACGAGCATCTCGTCGATCACGACGGGGTCGCGGTCGGTTCCGAGCATGCGTGGGATCGAGTAGCCGTAGATGTCGGCATCGACCACGCCGACCGAGTAACCCTGCGACGCCAGTGCGACGGCCAGGTTGGTGGTGACGCTCGACTTGCCCACGCCGCCCTTGCCCGAGGAGATCAGCAGCGGGCGGGTCTTCGACGTGTTCTTCGAGAACGGGATCTCCCGACCCTCGGCGTGACCGTGCGCCTGGCTGGACCCGGCGGTCGACGCACTGTCACCGTGGAGGGTGCGGCGGAGGTTCTCGCGGTCCTCGTCGGTCATCACGGTGAACTCGAGATCGATCGACTCGACTCCGTCGAGTTCCGTGGCGGCGTCGGAGACGCGGCGTTGGATCTCGCTCTTGAGCGGACATCCCGGCACCGTGAGCGCGATCAGCACGCCGACGACGCCGTTGTCGCGGATCGTCACGCCACGCAGCATGCCGAGATCCACGATCGAGCGGTGGAGTTCCGGATCCTCGACCGGGCGGAGGGCTTCGATGATCTGTTCTTCGGTGACGACAGCCATGAGCCCATTGTGGCGAGCGCCCACCGAGTTTGCACGAGACAGACCGTGGAATCTCCGGACCGTCGCAGACCGACGTACACGATGTGCCAGGCACATCGTGTACGTCAGGGGGCGGTGATGGCCTTGATCTCTTCGGCGATCGTCTCGGTGAAGTCGTTCGACGGGATCGCAGTCTGCATCGCCATCATCTTCATCATGTCGCCCTGCACCTTGATCTTGCCGGCCATGAATGCCTGCATGGCGATGGCCTGGTCCTGGTCGACGAACATCGCCTTGGCGGTGGCGTAGTCGGTGGTGACGGTCGCATCGGCGTCGTCGAGCTCACCGAGCTCCATCACGAGACGTCCCGACGAGGTGTCGAGGTAGCTCTTCACCTCACCGTCGCCGAACGGGACGTCGACGATCACCTGGTTGATCTTGATCACGGTGGTGACCGGCGGAACCTGGTCGGCGTACTTCTCACGAATCTCGTGAGCTGCGGCCATCCACTCATCTGACAGGAACGGGTGCGTCATAGTTCGGTGACTGTACCGCGCCGGTCGATGTGAATTCGGCTCGTCGTGACCGAGTCGAGGAACGCCCGGTCGAGGTCGAACCCGAGCCCCGGCGTCGTCGGCACGGTGACGTGGCCGTCGGTGATCGTGATCGGGTCGGTCACGATGTCACGGGCGTAGAACCGGGTCGACGCGCTGATGTCGCCCGGGAGGGTGAATCCGGGCAGTGCAGCGAGTGCGGCATTGGCAGCTCGCCCGATCCCGGTCTCCAGCATGCCGCCGCACCACACCGGGATTCCCTTGGCCAGACACAGGTCATGAATGCGGACCGCCTCGAGGTAGCCACCGACCCGGCCGGGTTTGATGTTGGCGATCTCGCACGCACCGAGCTCGATCGCATCCGCCGTGCCCGCCGCCGACACCAGCGACTCGTCGAGGCAGATCGGCGTCTCCACCTCGGCCGCCAGACGAGCGTGCCCGACGATGTCGTCCTCGGGAAGCGGCTGCTCGATCAACAGCAATCCGTACTCGTCGAGGCGCGCGAGGTGGCCGCCGTCGGTGCGCCGGTATGCGGTGTTCGCATCGACCTGGAACGGTGTGCCGGGACCGATCAAGTCGCGAACCGCCGCCACTTGCTCGATGTCGGAGCCCGGTTCGATCTTCAGTTTGATGCGGACGTAGCCGTCGTCGACGTAGCCCTGCACCGCGGCGAGCAGCTCCTCGGTCGAGTCGTGGATGCCGACACTCACCCCGCTCGGGATTCGGGTCCGATCGGCGCCGAGGAACGCAGCGAACGACTGGCCGGTCGCTCGGAGTTGCGCATCGAGCACGGCCATCTCCAACGCTGCCTTGGCCATCGGATGGCCATGCAGCTTGGCGAGCACCTCAGCGACGTCGGCGGCTTCGAACTGTCCGGCGGCGATCAAGCGCGGCAGAAGGTGGTGGACGATCACGTGCTGCGCACCGTCGACGTACTCGGGCGAGTAGCTGGGCTCGGACAGTGCGACACACTCGCCCCACCCCTCCACGGTGTCGGTCGTCGTACCCGAGGCGTCGGCCAGGTCGATGCGCACGAGCAGGATGTCGCGTTCGGTCTGGCTGCCGAAGCTGGTGCGAAACGGTGACACGAGCGGCATTGCGATACGACGCAGCTCGACACGTTCGATGGTGAAGGACATGCCGATCATCCGATCACGTAGTTGCCGTCACGGGTGAATCCGACGATACGACGCCCGGCTCCGAGCGCGTCGAGCATGGCATCGCGCGTCGACCGACGCCAGCGAGCCACCGCAGCTTCGTCATGACGTCGGAGATCGACGACGTCCTCCGGCGTCGGGATGAGCGCGACGGCGTCGATGTCGTGACCGTCACGTGGTCGTGGCGGCATCGGTGCGTTCACCCTCCAGGCCACATGGAGCCGGTCCGAGTCGTCACCCACGTTGATCGCGTCGGTCATCTCCCCGTAGAACGACGGGAGGTATTCGTCGACCTCGGCGCCGAGCACGGCGATGTTGAACCAGGCGTTCCGTCGCACCAACGGGTCGAAGGTCCACGTGATCCAGTCGATCCCGCGGGCGGCCGCCCAGTCGCGCTGGTGCAGCTTCATCGCCCGGCCGGTGCCGGTGCGCCGAACGGCGGGCAGCAGACCGGTGACGTGGCTGTGCAGCGCAGGCGCATCGCCCTGGCGGGCGAGGATCCCCACCGACGCACCGACCATCGATCCTGACGGAGCGAACGCAGCGGCCACGTAGCCGCCGCTGTGGCCGATGGCCCTCGCCAGTTCGAGCGTGACGAGGGGGCTCGACATGCCCCAGATCTGCTGCAGGACGTCGCCCACCTCGATCAGTCCAGGGATGTCGGACACGGTCCGGATCTCGATGCCGCCGGCGTTCACGATCCAGGCCGCCCGCCGTCGGCCTGCACCGCAGGGTCAGTAGCCGGGCGCGTTGCGGGGTGGGTTGCCGGGTGCGTGCCGAGGGCGACGTGGTACGCGGCGCGCACCGCAAGGATTTGGTGGATCTCGGGCCCGACGTCGTGGGCGAACTCGTTGCGGTACGTGTCGTCGGTGCTCAACACCACGGTGAAGTACATCCCGGTGAAGGCTCCGAGGAACCCCGACACGCGGATCAGGGGTTCGGAGAGCACGAGCGTCCTGCCACCGAACGACGTCTCGAAGATGACGGGCAACGTGTCGAGACCGGTCCATCCCAGCGCGGTGTCCGCCGTGATCGACATGAACCCGAAGAAGACGAAGAACGCAGTGAGTGCGGCGACGACGAGCGTGATCTGGATCGCCTGGCCGAAGAGCACGATGAGGCCGATGTTGAATCGCTGACGCAGTCGGATCGGGTCGTCGGGCGAACCCGCACCGGGGAGCACGATCGCACCGGCGGGTGTGTCGACGACGTGCGTTGCCACGTCGGCCCACGAGTCGAAGTGGTTCTCGGCACGGATGTAGCCGGGGACGCGGCTCGCGACGAATCCGGCCCCGAGCAGGAAGAAGGTCAGGATGACGACGACGTAGGCGGCGCCGTCGAGCGTGCCGGCCAGCTCCCAGACCTCGGCGTTGATGAACAGGAACGTGGTGAACAGCAGCAGCAGCGGCAGCGCCTTGGCGACGAGCGGGCCGAGACCGGAGAGCTGGCCGCCCGACCGGCGCACCCCCCAGCGGACCAGGGCACCGACACCGTACGACGACCAGAGGTAGATCGCCATCAGCAGGACGACGCCGAGCGCGAACGTCTGCAGGGCGTCGCCGTACTGGCCGAATGCAACGGCGGGGACGAGTGGTCCGAGCAGGAACAGGGCGAGTTCGGGCGTGTCGATCTTCGTCGGGCGATCGAACGACGCAACGCCGCGCAGCCGATTCGAGATCACCCAGGCAGCGATCAGCATGGCGAGCACGGCCGCCGCGCCGAGGAGGTTGCGTGCGACCGACCAGTTCCGCAGGTCCAGCGCGTTCAGCCCGAGGAGCAGGTACGCGGCCACGAGGAGCGGCAGCGCCCGTGTCCAAGCGTCGCGCACTGCGCTGTCCGAGCGGACCTCGACGAGGTGGGGGACCCCGCGGTCCACGAGCCATCGTTCGATCATGGCAATCCGTTCACCCGCAGCGTCCTGAGGGTGCGAGTCCTCGGTCACGTGTGCTCGTCCGGAACCCTGTGTATCGCCGAGATCACCGCAGAGAACGTACTTCGTGACCGTGAACGGTTCGTCAAACCTCGTGGAAGTGGCACACCAGAGCCGATAAGCAGAGGGCCTATGGCTCGCATCCTGGTCACCGAAGAGATCGCCGAAGGAGGCCTCGACCGCCTCCGTGCCGCCGGCCACCACGTCGACGTGCAACTCGGCCTCTCCGCCGATGAACTCCTGGACGTCGTTCCGGGCGCTCACGCGCTGATCATTCGCTCGGCCACCGACGTCACCGATGCCGTACTC
>JBGTIA010000585.1:0-2014 GCA_041745835.1 Ilumatobacteraceae bacterium
GGCCGGATCGGTGTCGCCCAGGCGCAGCTGTTGGGCAAGGCGTTCGCCAACCCGCGCTGCGGCGACCAGCTCGTCGACGTGATGGAGATCATGCTGCGCCACGCAGCGGCCATGCCGTACGTCGACTTCCGCCGGGTGGTGGAGCACTGGGAACGCCTTGCCGACGCCGACGGTGCTCACCGGCACGCCGATGCCATGCACCGGGACCGGAATGCACGGGTGCGGGTGACCGACGGCCGAGTGGAACTCGACGCCGTCGGTGCGGCCGGCACCGGGGCGATCATCGCCGAGGTGTTCGATCGGTTCTGCCGCGCCGAGTTCCTCAGCGACTGGGAGCTCAACCGGCAGACCCACGGTGAGGCCGCCACGGCGGCCACCATGCCGCGGACCGCACGTCAGCGTCGCTACGACGCCTTGGTGGCGATCTTCGAACGTGCCGCCAGCTCGCCGGTCCACGGGGTCGCACCCGACCCGTTGGTGAACATCCACGTCGACGCCCACACCCTCGACGTCATGCTGAACGGCGAGCGCGCCATCACTCCAGCGCCCGACGATCCACGTGAGCGGCGCTGCGAGACGTCCAGCGGTGTTCCCCTCACGCCCGCTGACGCGTTGGCAGCGTGCCTGTGGGGTCGGATACGGCGGGTCGTGTCCGATTCAGCAGGGGTCGTGATCGACATGGGCCGGAGCGCCCGACTCTTCACCGGCGCTGCTCGTGAAGCGGTCATGATGCAGTCGACCCACTGCGTGATGGCCGGCTGTGTCGTGCCCGTCGGTGACTGCCAAGCCGACCACGTCGACGAGTGGCACGACGATGGCTGTACCGACTGCACGAACGGATGCCCGCTGTGCGGGTTCCACAACCGGTTGAAATCGACCCGCGGGTTCACGGTCCGGCGCGACGAACACGGCTACTGGCACACCTACCGTCCCGACGGCACCGAGATCACCGATCGGCTACAAGCCGACGCCGCCTGACCTGTCCGCCGTCGGGTACGACAACCTCCGTGGTCGACATCGACGGCTCCCCCGCGCCCGCCGGTCCGACGATCTCCGTCACACCTCTCGTGCACACTGGAGCACATGGACGACAGTGTGGATCACCGCTCGATGAGACTTCGTGCGCTCGGTGCCGTCATCGGCTCCGCAGTCGGCGACGCGCTCGGCGCTCCGTTCGAGTTCGGTCCCGCGGGGGCGTATTCGAAGCGGTTTCCTCAGCCGGTGATGGGCGGCATCGGTGAGATGACAGGTGGGGGCGGGTTCGGGTGGGCGCCCGGCGAGTTCACCGACGACACCCAGATGGCGATCGTCCAGGCCGAGTCGATCCTCGAGCACGACGGCATCGACGGAGCCGACCTGTTCGAACGATTCGGCGTGTGGGCGCGCGATGCCTCTGACGTCGGCAACCAGACGCGTGCTGTGCTCCATTCCGGGCTGCCGTGGGACGAGGCAGCGGCCGCGCACTTCAGGGATCGTCCCGGCAGTGCTGCGGGCAACGGCTCACTGATGCGATCCACACCGACCGCAGTTCGATTCGCACTGGCCGACGAGGAGGCCACCATCGACGCAGCGCTGCGCACCTCGGCCGTGACCCACGGCGACCCGGCCACGGGTTGGGGTACGGCGCTGCACCACCTGATGGTGCGTGCTGCACTCCGTGGCGACGACCCGTTCGTGGCGCTGGTCCGCGGTCTCGATCGGCTGCCGGAGGGCCAGGAGCGCTTTCGTGAGATGCTCGACCCTGGTTGGGATCCGAGCCAGACCGACCTGCCGAACGGGACGGTGTGGACGTGTCTCGCCCAGGCGGTGTGGGCGGTCCGCAACACCGACGCCTTCGCCGACGCCCTGATCGAGACGATCGACCTCGGTGGCGACACCGACACGGTGGCGGCGGTAGCCGGCGGCCTCGCCGGTGCGATCCACGGCATCACCGCGATCCCGAGCCGTTGGACCACCTACCTGCACGGCCACGTCACGACGCCGGCTGGCCGACGCACCCATCGCCTCGCCGATC
>JBGTIA010000586.1:0-4950 GCA_041745835.1 Ilumatobacteraceae bacterium
CGCGACGCACCCGGTGGGCAGGCCGGCCAGAGTGCGCGAATCGAGAACTATTTGGGCTTCCCCAACGGCCTCAGCGGCTCCGACCTGTCGCACCGTGCCACGACCCAGGCCCGGCGCCTCGGCGCAGAGATGGTGCTGGCCCGATCGGTCGTGGCGTTGGAACAGCGAGGTCGCATTCATGCCATCCGCTTCGACGACGGCTCCGAGATCGAGGCCCGGGCGGTGATCGTCGGAACGGGCGTCTCCTACCGGCTCCTCGCCGCCGACGGTCTCGGCGAACTCACGGGCAAAGGCGTGTTCTACGGGGCGTCGGCCAACGACGCTCGGGCGACGGCGGGCGACGACGTGTACATCGTCGGTGCTGCCAACTCCGCCGGACAGGCGGCGCTGCACCTCGCCCAATTCGCGAAGCGTGTAGTGCTGCTCGTGCGTGGCGACTCGCTCGCCGCCGGGATGTCGCAGTACCTCGTCGAGCGGATCGAGGCGGCCGAGAACATCGAGGTGCGACTCGAGACCGAGGTCGCCCGGGGCACGGGCATCGATCACCTCGAGACGCTCACGATCGTCGATCGCGCCACCGGAGCGGAGGAGGAGGTCGACGCGAACTGGTTGTTCGTGTTCATCGGAGCGCTTCCACGCACCGATTGGCTCGGCGACCACGTCGCTCGTGACACCCACGGGTTCGTACTGACCGGCCCCGACGTCGCAGCGCTCGACGCCTGGCCGTTGGAACGCCAACCGTTCCTCCTCGAGACGAGCGTGCCCGGTGTGTTCGCTGCCGGCGACGTGCGCCGATCCTCGATGAAGCGTGTCGCGTCGGCCGTCGGTGAGGGTTCGAGCTCGGTCAGCAACGTGCACTTGTACCTGGAGACGGTGTGACTGTCGCCGACGACCTCCGAGGAGCGTTCCTCACGAGTTCGCTCACCGACGAACAGCTCGCCGAACTCATCGCTGTCGGCGAGGAGCGAACCTTCGGTCTCGGCGAAATGCTGTTCGAGGAGGGGCGGCCGGCGTCGATCCTGTGGATCCTCCTCGACGGCAGGATCGAGCTGAGCCGCCGAATCGGCGACCAGACCATCGCGCTCGCCACGATGGACGAGCCGGGTCGGTGGGCCGGAGGACTCTCGGCATGGGGTGCCCCCGACGAGCACGCCGTCACCAGGGCGACCGGCGTCGCCGTGACGGACTGCCGGGTGTTCGCGGTCCCGTCGAGCGAACTCGGCCGACTCGTCGGCGAGTGGTCACCGTTCGCCAAGCACATGATCGCCGGCGTTTACCAGACGATTCGTAGTATCGACGCCACAGCCCGCCAGCGCGAATCACTGGTTGCGCTCGGCACGCTCGCCGCCGGTCTCGCGCACGAGATCAACAACCCGGCATCGGCCTCGCTGCGAGCCGTCGAGGCGTTGCAGAACACGAGCAGTTACATGATCTCTGGGCTGATCGGGCTCGCAGAGGAACACATCGAGCCAGCCCAGTTCCTTGCGCTCGAGCGCCTGCGGAACGATCTTCAGGAGCGCTCGGTCGATGACGACGGTGCGATGGAGCGCGCCGATCGGGAGGAGGTCGTGGGTGAGTGGATGGATGATCGCGGCGTCGAGCTTGCTTGGCAGATGGCGCCGGTGTTCGCCGCGTCCGGTGCCGACCGATCGTGGTTCGATGAACTCGAATCGATCGTTGGCGCCGATGCGCTCGATCCGGCGCTGCGATGGATCTCGTCGGTGATCGGCTGTCGGGCGCTGTTGTCGGAACTCGGTGAGGCCACCTCGCGGATCTCGCATCTCGTGGAGGACGTGAAGAACTACTCGCAGCTGGATCGCGCCGACGTCCAGTCCGTCGACCTGACGATCGGCATCGAGAGCACCCTTGCGATGCTCTCGCCGAAACTCGCCCACATCGAGGTGGTGCGCGAGTTCGGCGCCGACGTGCCGCTCGTGGAGGTCTATGCCGCTGAACTCAATCAGGTGTGGACCAACCTGATCGACAATGCGATCGACGCGATGGACGGCGCGGGCACGCTGCGGCTCGCCATATCGGTCGAGGGTGACGACGTGTTGATCGAGGTCGGTGACACCGGCCCCGGCATCGACCCCGACGTGTTGCAGCGCGTGTTCGAACCGTTCTTCACGACCAAGGACGTGGGAATGGGCACCGGCCTCGGCCTCGACATCTCCCGCCGCATCATCGTCGACCGTCACCGCGGCGACATCACCTTCACCTCCGCGCCGGGAGCCACCACCGCCACGGTCCGCCTCCCCGTCCGTCGCTGAACTGTCACGCGGTGCCCGTCACGCAGTGCCCGTCACGCAGTGCTGACCCTTCTTCGCGCAATCGGCTTCTTCGAACATCGCCGCATCGGCTCGCTCGCCGACGTTCAGCCGGACGATGCGAGCGAGTTCGTGCACTCTCGACTGGAGTCCGGTTTGCCGGCGAGCGTTGCTGTGCTCCACAACCTTCGAGCCGCGCAGCGGCTGTTTTCGTGTGGCTCGTCGCCTCGGGCTGGCCGAGAGCGATCCGACACTCGACCTTCGTCTACGGACTCTCTGCCGGTTATGCACGTGATCGGCGAAGTGGCCCGGTCGGAGTGAAACCGCGAGCGGGAGACCCTTGGGCTTCCCCTCGTCGAGTTGCTTGGAACGTACTCGCCGACCCCGATCGAAGCCGGACATTGATTGACCGAAATCTGGACATTGCTGACCGGCGGAATGACATTGGAGCGCGAAACCCCAATGACATTCCCTGACCGTTCACATCGTGGATGTCGCAGGTTTCTCTGACCAGGGGATTCGGTGCCTTCCGTTGAAGCGTTTCCCATGTGTCCACCCAGATTTTCCCATGAATTCGCCCATCGGTCCTGGTCAGGCGTGGTGGCGCTCATCCGCCAAGACTTCGCCCGTGTGTGGTCACCCCCGGCGCAAGTAGGCGGTCTTGAGCGAGCTCGGTGCCCTTGGAGACGACCGTCGCCTGCTCACCGTCGGCGCTTCCGCCTCGATGTCGGATAGAGCCCCGTTGGGTGGGTGCAACTTCACTCCCACCAAATTGATCCTGTCAGGTTACGTCGACGTTACGTCCGAGAGCACGTCACGCTTGCTGGGATAGCGACCGAGGCTGATGTGAGCACGACCACGTCCATCGCATATCCCGCTATCACGGACTCGTGCGGTGAACAGTTCGCCGTCCTGACCTGGTGTCGACTTCGAACCAGAGCGCCATCACGCGACCTTGTCGAACTCAGCGAGCCGGTCGCCGCCCGGTTCGACGACGTCGCCCGTCTTGAGGATCTTCACGAGCGCGACGATGGCGAGGACGATGGCGACATACAGGACGAAGCCGCCGGCAGCGACGGGCTTGTCCTCGAGGTTCATGCCGGAGTGGTCCTGGATGAACACCGAGAAGTCCCAGATCGCATGCAGGCCCATGGTGATGATCAGGGTGCCGGTGAGCCGGCGGGTGACGTAGTACATGAGTCCGACAGCGAAGGCGAACATCACCTGCTGTGCGGTGGTGCCCGCGCTCTGCCCAATGACGCCCGCGGCCACCTCGACCGCTCTCGTTCGGCGGAATCGTCTGCGTCTCGACTGCTACCTTCTGACTTGTTCGGATGAGGGAGGTGGTGTGAAACCATTGGTGTTCGTGATGACCGACGTGGTCGGATCGACCGCGTTGTGGGAGACCCACGGCGATTCGATGAGAGCCGCGCTCGAGGTGCACGACGACCTGGTGCACGGAGCGATGCATTCCGCCGGCGGCCGTGTGTTCAAACACACCGGCGACGGGATGATCGCGGTGTTCGACGAGGCCGACAGCGCGGTCGCGGGTGCCTTGCACGCCGTCGACGCGTTGACGAGGAGCCAGTGGGGCGACACGGGTGCCTTGCACGTGCGGGTGTCGGTGCACACCGGGTCGGCATCGGAACGCGACGGTGACTTCTTCGGTCCACCAGTGAACCAAGTCGCACGGATCAACGGGATCGGCCATGGCGGCCAAGTGTTGGTCTCCGACGTCGCACGTCAGCTGATGGATCAGCCCGCCGGCGTCGATCTCGGGGTGCACCAGTTGCGTGACTTGTCCGAGCCGATCAGGCTGTGGCAGCTCGACGAGGGGAGTCATCCGTCGCTGCGGACGTTGAAGCAGGCACGCCACAACCTGCCGGTGATGCCCACCGAGTTCATCGGCCGTCAGAACGAGGTCGATGAACTCCGGGCACTGATCGATCAGCACCGTCTCGTCACCATCACCGGTGTCGGCGGGTGCGGCAAGACCCGCCTCGCCATCGAAGTCGCCGCTGCGAGTGCTGATCGGTTCCCCGGCGGCGTCTGGTTCGTCGACCTCACCACCGAACGCGACGGCGACCGTGTCCCGGACCGCGCAATCAGTGCGCTCGGGCTGACCCAGCAGCTCGGTACCGACGGTCGTGGCGCCATCGGTGTGCTCAACGAGGCAACCGCCGATGCTGCAACGTTGCTGATCGTCGACAACTGTGAGCACATCATCGACGACGTCGCCGACTTCGCGGCCGCCATCCTCTCGGCAGCCGAGACGGTGAGCGTTCTTGCAACGTCACGCGAGGCACTCAACGTCGAAGGTGAGTGGGCGTGGCGGATTCCGAACATGCACCATTCGGCGGTCGAACTGTTCCTCGATCGGGCCGCAGCGGCAGGCGTCACGGGACTCGACGATCAACACGCCCAGATCAAGAACATCTGCTCGCAGCTCGACGACATCCCTCTTGCGATCGAACTCGCGGCCGCCCGCCTGACCTCGCTGTCGCTCGACGAACTCACCGAACGCCTGGACGACCGGTTCTCGCTGCTCGGTGGCGGACGTCGCAGACGTCGACAACGCCAACAGACGTTGCAGGCAATGATGGACTGGAGCTACGGCCTCCTCGACGACGACGAACAACAGGTGCTGAACCAGTTGGCGGTGTTCGCCGGCACGTTCCCGCTC
>JBGTIA010000587.1:0-3830 GCA_041745835.1 Ilumatobacteraceae bacterium
GAGATCGTGCCGCCGAGGTCGGCAACGACTGGGAGGACCGCATCGGCGATCTCGTCGGGAGTCGCAGCGTCGAGGAAGTTGAGATGCAGGTTACCCTCGGCGAGGTGGCCGAACGGGACCAGTCGTGCTTGTTGAGCGGCAGCCGCCGAACGCGCTGCGTCGAGCACGCTGTCGATCGACCCGACCGGTACGGCGACGTCGAGCTTGTAGGTCGGCGTCCCCGACGACGCCGCTGCTGCGGCAATCGCCTCGGTGATCCGGTCGCGGAACGCCAACAGGTGCTCGCGCTGTGGACCACCCGCGGCCACTGCCGTCTCTGCGACGCCGTCGATTGCGCTGACAACGGCATGCAGGTCGGCGGTCGGGTCGACGTGATCGGCGCACTCGACGAGTAACGCAACGGGTCCGGACGCCCCTCCTGCAAGCAGGTCGACGGGCGACGAGGAGCCGAGATGCGCCGCCACCAGCTCGACTGCCTCGGGCCACATGACCTCGACCGAATCGAGCGATCCGAGCTCTTGACGCAGAGCCGCGAGCAGCACCACCGCCGACTCGATGTCGTCGATGGCGGCCAGCATCGTGGTCACCTGACCGAAGTGGGGAACGAGGCGGAGCCGCGCAGCGGTGATCACCGCCAAGGTGCCCTCCGAACCGGAGAGCAACGACGGCCAGTGCACGCCGACGGTCTCCTTTGCCAAGCCGGCGAGTGAGCCGACGATCGTGCCGTCGGCGAGCACCGCTTCGATGCCGACCACTTGCCGGCGCATCGTTCCGAAGCGCACGACTCGCGAACCGCCGGCGTTGGTCGCGATCGCTCCGCCGATGGTGGCCGAGTCGCGAGCGGCGAAGTCGACGGGGGTGTCGAGGCCGTGAGTTCTCGCGGCGCGCTGCCAGTCGGCGATGGTGACGCCCGCTCCTGCGGTCACCTGCATCGACGAGGAGTCCACGTCGGAGATCGCGTCGAGCCGGCGAGTCGACAGCACGATCGTCGTGCGATGGCCGGAGTCGCCGGCGCGCGGGACACCTCCGCCGACCAGGCCGGTGTTGCCAGCCTGGGTCACCACCGCCACGTCGTGATCGCTGCAGTGGCGCAACACCTGCGAGACGTCGGCGGTGCTGCCCGGCCGCACGACCGCCGAACATGCGCCGGTGTACCGACCCGTCCAGTCGGTCTCGAAGCTCGCCCGTCGATCTGCATCGGCGAGCACGTGATCGCTGCCCACGATCCTCGACAATGCCTCGACGAGCGCCACGGTCGGATCCACCGGCGAAGTGTTGCATGCGGCGCGGATTGTTGGGTCACCGGTGATGTCGGAGGTCTACGATCGGGCCAGGAATCGAGGGGGAGAAATCATGCGGATGGAATCGTTCTGGCGCTGGTCGGGTGTGGCGCTCGGTAAGTACTGGAAGATCGTCGTCGCGGCCTTGGTCGTGATCACGATGTTGCTGGGCCTCGGCGCCCGCAACATCGAGTTCGCGACGGGTCAGGACAGTTACCTCAACCCCGATTCGCAGATCGCGATCGACAACGTCGCGTTCCAGGACGACTTCGGTGGCGAGACCGTGATCCTGCTGTTCACGGCGAACGACGACTCCGACGTCAGCGAGTTGTACGACGGCGCCAACCTGGCGGAGCTCCAACGCCTCACGTCGGAGCTGCAGGAGGTGGATGGCGCGTATGCCGTCGTCACTCCGTACACATCGTTGCAGTTCAGCTCGAACCTGCTCTCTGAGGGTGTCGGCACCGATGCGCTGCTGTCGGCGGCGTCGCGCGACGAGGCGGGCGCCGAAGCTCGAAATGCAGACATCCAGATCGCCCTGGCCCGACTGAACGCGATTCCTGCGGCGGAGCAGGAGATCGGGATCACGACCTACAACCAGCTGTTGATCTTCGACAACACCGGCTTCGAGGTCGTCGACGGCGAGCCGGTTGCGCCGGCCAAGGAGGAACTGGTCATCCGGGCGTCGCTGCAGGGCACGTTCCCGAACGTAGAAGGCGGACCGATCAACGGCACCGCCGTCGGCGGAGTGGTCCTCGAGGGCAACGCCACGCTCGACGAGCAGACCGTCGCGACCAAGCAGGTCCTCGACGTGCTCGACGGAGCGACGTTCGACGGGTTCGATCTCACCGTGACCGGCTCGCCGGTCTACCTCGCCGAGATCAACGACTACCTCCAGGGCGGCATGCTGACGCTCGGTGCCGCTGCGCTCGTCCTGATGGCCATCGTGTTGGCCGTCATGTTCCGAGTGCGGTGGCGACTGTTGCCGATGCTGTCGGTGATCATCGGCGTGGTGTGGGCCTTCTCGATCCTCGGGCTCATCGGTATCGACCTGTCACTCGTGACGATCTCCGGGCTGCCGATCCTCATCGGCGTCGGGATCGACTTCGCGATCCAGGTGCACAACCGCGTCGAAGAGGAGGTGGTACTCGACAAGGAGGCCCATCCGATCGCGGAGACGCTGGCCAATCTGGCGCCGCCGCTGTTCGCCGCGACGCTGACCGGCGTCGTGGCGTTCCTGGCACTGCGGATCTCCAAGGTCCCGATGATCCGCGACTTCGGCATCCTTCTGGCGATCGGCATCACGGTGCTCGTGATCGTGGGCATCGTCGTCACGGCGTCGGCGCTCGGCATCCGCGAGTACACCAAGCGCACCGAGGTGCGCGGACCGTCGGCGGTCGAGCGGATCGTCGTGAAGCTCGGCGGGCTGCCCACCAGGTTCGGTCTGCCGCTCGTCATCCTGGCAACGGTGCTGTTCGTCGGCGGGGTGCTGGCCGAGGGTCGAGCGAAGATCGAGTCGGATCCCATCAAGTGGATCGACCAGGACAGCCAGGTCGTGCAGGACATCAAGACGCTGGAGAACGAGACCGGTTTCTCGTCGACGCTCGGAATCCTCATCGCAGCGAACAACGTCTACGAGCAGCAGGTCATCGACCTGGTGTGGGACTTCACGCTCGATGCCGACGCCCGCGACGAGGTGGTCTCGACGTCGAGCATGGTCAACACGATGGGCAAGATCATCTCGATCGAGGGCGCGACGCCCATCGCGCCGACGTCGATCGACGTCGAGGCCTCGGTCCAGCAGATGCCGCCCGACATTGCAGCAGTGCTGCTGCCCGCCGACGCCGATCTGACGGCCCCGACGGCCACGCAGGTGAACCTTCGCCTGGCGCCAAGCGGGTTGGAGGACCGCGCCGTACTGGTGGAGGAACTCGAAGCCGACCTCCAGGGCCGGATCGACGCACTGGACCTACCCCCAGACAGCGTCCTGCTCGTCGATCTGCCCGAGGGACAGGATCCGGTCCGGGCAACGCCGGCCGGACTCGCGACGGTCGGTATCGGCCTCCTGGAGAACCTGTCGGCCAACCGCGCCAACCTGACGTATCTCGCGTTGTGTCTGGCGGGTTTGTTCCTCGTGCTCCGGTTCCGCAGCGTGACCCGGGCGCTGCTGGCTCTCGTGCCCGTGCTCCTGGCCGTGGGCGTGTCGTCGCTCGTGGTGGGCTTCTCCGGCGTGAGCTTGAGCCCGTTGACGACGGTGAGCGGCCCGTTGGTCATCGCCAGTTGCGCCGAGTTCTCGGTGTTGATCCTCGGGAGGTACCTGGAGGAACGCCAGCGCGGGCTCACGCCCCGCGACGCCTCCGACAAGGCGGCCAGCCGTACCGGGCGAGCCTTCTTCACCTCGGCCGTGACGACGATCTGCGGCTTCGCGGTGCTGATCGGATCTGCGCTGCCACTGCTGCGCGACTTCGGTCTGGCGGTGACGCTCAACGTCACCATCGCACTGCTCGCTGCGCTGGTGGTGATGCCGCCGCTGTCGGTGTGGGTCGACGA
>JBGTIA010000588.1:0-4559 GCA_041745835.1 Ilumatobacteraceae bacterium
ACGCCGTCTGGTCACCTCCCGATGGCCAGGGCGTCGCCGACGACGGGTCGACCGTGGCCGTGGGCACGCCTCCGGCACCACCAGTGGAGGGCGTCGGCGTCGCCGACGACGGTTCGACCGTGGCCGTGGGCACACCGCCATCACCGCCCGTCGCGGGTGTCGGTGTTGCTGATGACGGTTCGATCGTGGCAGTCGGTACACCGCCCGTACCGCCACCGCCGAGTTCCTGAACATCCTGCCGGCCGAGACCGACCGAAGACCGCCCACCGTGTGTGGTGCGAGCCTTGGGAGTTGGTAACGTACGGCTCCGCTACGGGCGCGTAGCTCAGTTGGTTAGAGCGCTACCATGACACGGTAGAGGTCCCGGGTTCGAGTCCCGTCGTGCCCACCATGAAGCCCTGGTGAGGAGTGATCCGACCGGGGCTTCGTCGCGTTCCGGGTGTGATCACCGCACGCCATGGCGTGTGAACGGAGAGTCACGATGGTGGTGCTTCGGCGCCTCCGCAGAGCTGGAGGGAGTCGATAGGATCTCTCCCTCGTGAATGCGCCGTCGACCCCCTACTTCCTCCTCGACGAGCGCCGTCTCGAAGACAATCTGAAGGTCGTCGAGGAGGTGCGCGAACGCTCCGGCGCCAAGTCGGTCCTGGCGCTCAAGTGCTTCTCGATGTGGGCAGTCTTCCCGCTGATGCGCCGGTATCTCGACGGCACCACGAGCAGTTCGGCCTACGAAGCGCGCCTCGGCCACGAACGGTTCGGCGGCGAGACCCACGCGTACAGCGTCGCCTTCAACCGCGCCGAGGTGGCCGAGGTCTCCGCGTTCGCCGACAAGGTGATCTTCAATTCCGTGTCACAGCTCGCGGCCCACCGTGACGTCGTAGACACGGCGTCGATCGGCCTGCGGGTCAACCCGGGTGTGAGCACGTCGAGCTTCGATCTCGCCGATCCGGCGCGTCGCTTCTCCCGTCTCGGGGTGATCGACGACGACGTCCTGGGCCGGGTGGCGTCGACCATCGATGGCGTCATGTTCCACTTCAACTGCGAGAACGCCGACGTCGACAGCGTCTGCCGTTCACTCGACTCGATCAGTGACCGGTACTCACTTGTGCTCGCCGACCTGCAGTGGGTGAGCCTCGGTGGCGGCATCTCGTTCACCGCGCCGGGCTACGACCTCGACCGGTTCTGTGCCGCGCTCGCTGGATTCGCCGAGCGTCACGCCGTGCAGGTGTATCTGGAGCCGGGCGAGGCGGTGGTCACCGGCGCCGCCGAACTGGTCACCACGGTGGTCGACGTGGTCCACAACGAGATCGACATCGCAGTGGTCGACGCATCGGTCGAGGCGCACATGCTCGACCACCTGATCTACGGCACGAACCCGCGCGTCAGTTCGCCGGACCCGGGTGAGCAGCGGGTGATGGTCGCAGGACGCACGTGCCTGGCCGGTGACGTCTTCGGCGACTACCGGTTCTCGGCGCCGCTGCAGGTCGGCGACGAGATCCGTTTCGCCGACGCCGCCGGCTACACGATGGTCAAGACCACGTGGTTCAACGGCCTGCGCATGCCGTCGATCGTGGTGCGTCGTCTCGACGGCACCGTCGAGACGATCCGCCAGTTCACGTACGACGACTTCGAGCGCAGTCTGTCGTGAACCGCCGTCCTCGCACGGCGTCGACCATCACCTCCCGCGCGGCGGCGCGCACGACCTCCCGAATCACCCCTCGAACGAAAGGTTCGTCCCGATGAAACGCAACCTCCTCATCATCGGCGCCGGCGGCGTCGCCCACGTGGCAGCTCACAAGGCTGCGATGCACAACGACGAGCTCGGCGACATCTGCGTCGCTTCGCGTACGTTGTCGAAGGCCGACGCGATCATCGACAGCGTGCGCCGCATGGGCCATGTGCGCGACGAGTCGCAGCAGCTCCACGCGCGCCAACTCGATGCCCTGGATGTGGCAGCGACGGCGGCGCTCATCGAGGAGACCGGCTCGCAGATCGTGCTCAATCTCGGCTCGGCGTTCCTGAACATGTCCGTGCTCGAGGCGTGCCTCCAGACCGGTGCCGCCTACATCGACACGGCGATCCACGAGGACCCCGACGTCGTGTGCGAGGACCCGCCCTGGTACGCCAACCACGAATGGAAGCGCAGGGATGCGTGCGCCGAGCGTGGCGTCACAGCGCTGTTGGGCGCAGGGTTCGATCCCGGCGTGGTCAACGCCTACTGCGCGTTGGCGGCGAAGCACCACTTCGACACGATCGAGTCGATCGACATCCTCGATGTGAACGCAGGCCGCCACGGGCGGTACTTCGCCACGAACTTCGACCCGGAGATCAACTTCCGCGAGTTCGTCAAGGTGTGGACGTGGATCGACCGGCAGTGGCGCGAATACCCCACCCACGCCGTGAAGCGCACCTTCGAGTTCCCGGTGGTGGGGCAGCAGCCGGTATACCTCAACGGACACGACGAGTTGCACTCGCTCTCGAAGAACATCGACGCCGACAGCATCCGCTTCTGGATGGGCTTCGGCGACCACTACATCAACGTATTCACGGTGCTGCGGACGCTCGGCTTCCTCGGCCACGAGCCGGTGAGGCTCGACGACGGCCGCGACGTGGTGCCGCTGAAACTGGTGAAGGCATTGCTGCCGGACCCCCAGACACTCGCCGCCGGGTACATCGGCAAGACGTGCATCGGCACCGTCGTCACGGGCACCAAGGACGGTGCACCGAGGGAGATGTTCATCTTCCAGGTGTCGGACCACGAAGCGGCATACCGCGAGGTCGAGTCGCAGGGCATCAGCTACACCGCGGGCGTGCCGCCGGTGGCCGCAGCGCGACTGATCGCCAGTGGGGACTGGGACACGGGCACGATGGTCAACGTCGAAGAGCTCGATCCGGATCCGTTCATCGCCCTGCTCGATGTCATGGGGCTTCCCACCGAGTACAGGGAGATCGAGCCCGGCAGCGCCGCCTCGTTCGACGGCACGGTTCGTGACCTGACGAGCGAAATCGAGTCCTCGACGGCGACGGTGACCGTGTCGGCCGCCGATCCGATGATCGCCGTGCGCTGACCCACTGGTCGTCTGCAGCGATGAGCCACGTGTCGCCATTCGGGCGGTTCGCTCATCGCTGGCTGCCTTGCCGTCCGAACGATGAGCCAACTGTCGCTATTCGGGCGGTTCGCTCATCGCGCGGTCGTCAGCCGAGGCGGCGGAGCTCGGTGTTGCGGACGTAGGTCGTCACCACGACGACGAAGCCGATCGAGGCGGCGCCGCTGATCGCGTTGCCCGTGCCGATCTTCGAGGCGACGACGCCGATCGCGAGCGCCCCGAACGGCATCAGCCCGATGTTGACGAGCGTGTAGAGACCCATCACGCGTCCCATCAGCGGCTGCGGCGTGTTCGCCTGCACGAGACCCTGGTTCATGTTGATGAAGAATCCGCCTGACAACCCCATCACGAACGACAACATCAGCACCTGCCCGAAGGTCGTGGTGCGGCCGATGAGGAAGGTGATCACGGTGCCGAAGATCATGGCTCGCTGGAAGATCGCTCCCTTGTTCTTCATGTCGCCCTTGCGCATGACGACGAACGACGTGATGGCGATGCCGAGGCCGAGCAGCGCCAGCGGGAGGGCCGCCTGCCCCGCATCCTGGCCGAGTTCGTCCTTGACGTGCGCCTGGATCGTCACGATGATCGCAGGGTTGATCGTCAGGCTCGCTGTCAGCAGCAGCCCGAAGAGCGTCTTCAGGTGGGGGTCGTCGAGCACGTGGCGCAGTGCCGTTCGTGTCTCGTCGAGCACGGAACGGCGCTCGCGGACCTCGTCGTGCGGGGGCACCTCGAGGCGCAGCAGGAACAACACGCCGACGAACATCAGGATGGCCTGGAACCAGAACGCACCCTCGAACCCGAACTGGTCGCCGACCACCTTGGCGAGCACCGGCCCGAGGATCATCGACAACGTGATTGCGATGGCGTTCAATGCGATTGCGCCGAAGAGCTGCTCCTTGGCGACGACCGCCGGGATCATCGCCGATCGCACCGGCGAGCCGACCGCCGCAGCCGAGCCGGCGAGCAGGGTCGCCAGGATCACCCAACCGAGGTTGACGGCGCTGCTTCCGACAACTACAGCTGTCCCTGCCATGACGACGCCGCCGATGACCTGGGTGACGATCAGCATCCTGCGGCGGTCCCAGCGATCGGCCCAAGCCCCCGCCTGCAGTACCAGGAACGCCGCCGGGAGGCCGAGTGTGAACACCACGAGACCCTGCACGCTCTCGCTGCGCAGCAGGCCGTCGAGCACCAGCCACCCGAACACGAATCGCTGCGCATTGGCGACCAGGAAGAACGAGACGTTGTTGAACCACAGGTTCCTGAACGCAGGTACCGAGAGTGGATTCTCGGGGCGGGCCGTGGCCGTGGCCGAGTCTTCGGCGGTCGTCATTCGGTGAGCCTTGCACCCACGAGAGCGGGCGCTCTGACCGGACCGACGCAGGCCGGCGCCATCACGTCGCCGCCGTCCTGTCCGGCGTCGCGAGGTCGACGACGACGCTTGCGTGGTCGCTC
>JBGTIA010000589.1:0-3763 GCA_041745835.1 Ilumatobacteraceae bacterium
GTGGTTCGTCGGAGCGGGCCTCGGCCTCCTCGTGGTCGGCGTCATCGGGCTCGTGGCCGCATGGCTGGTCGCGCGGTGGCGATCATCGGTGTCGGATCGCACGGGTGTACTTCCGCGGTCCGGACTATGGGGAGGCGGCACCTTTCTCGTCGTGTTCCTGATCGGCTGGTTTGCGCTCGGCTACGAGTTGACGCTGCCGGAACTGGACGGGCGTCAGACCGTCGGCGGCATCCGGATCGATCCGTCGTTCTTCGCCCTGTTCTTCGCGCTCGTGATCTACACGGCGAGCCACATCGCCGAGATCGTGCGCGGTTCGATCCAGGCGGTGCCGAAGGGGCAGGGTGAGGCTGCAGACGCCGTTGCGCTCAGCAGCTTCCAGCGAATGTGGTACGTGATCCTGCCGCAGGCGTTCCGCATCGGCATCCCACCGATCGGCAACCAGTACCTCAACCTGATCAAGAACTCGTCGCTGGGTGCGGCGATCGGCTACTACGACCTCACGCTCGTGGCGCAGACCACCGTCGGCAACGGCTCGCCTGCGGTGCCCGTGTTCGCCCTCACGATGGTGCTCTACATCTGCATCTCGCTGATCACGTCGGTGTTCGTCAACATCGCCAACCGCCGCAGCGCGCTGGTGGAACGATGACTGCGACCGCCCATCGCTCCGGCTCCCTCGTGTGGGCTCGCCGCAATCTGTTCCGGACCCCGCTCGACGGCGTGCTCTCCGTCGTCTTCGGCGCGATCAGCGTCTGGCTGATCTACAAGACGTTGTCGTTCGTGTTCGTGACGGGACGCTGGGACATCATCCGGGTCAACCTGCGCCTGCTGATGATCGGACGTTTCCCTGACGTGCACGTGCTGCGCCTCTCGGTCACCGTGGTCGGTCTCGCGGCATGGGGCGGGTTCCTCGCCGGCTTCATCCGAGCGCGTCAGGTTCGCAGCGGACGCATCTCCGACACGGGCGTGTCGATCACGGCCAGGATCCGCGACATCGCAGGCCGCCTCTGGCTGCCCAGCGTGGTGGTCCTGCTCCTGCTGTTGTTGTCCAGCACCGCGGGGCCGTGGATCACGGTCGGCCTGGCGATCGTCGCCGCCGTCGTCGGACGACTGATCGGGCCGTTCGCAGGCCGTCGCAAGCTCGGACCGGGCGCGTCGGCGGCGGTGTTCGCCGGTCTCGGCGCCGTCCCGGTGGCGTTGTACTTCTACGTCGTCACCGCCGTCGGCTTCAACGCGTGGGGCGGGTTCATGCTGAACCTGTTCCTCGCTGCGTGTGCGATCGTGCTGTGTTTCCCGCTCGGCATCCTGCTCGCGCTCGGACGCCGATCGACGCTGCCCCTGGTGCGTTTGGTGTGCACGACCTACATCGAGATCGTGCGGGGCGCGCCACTGTTCGTGCTGCTGTTGCTCGCCAACTCGGCACTGGGCTTCTTCGTGCCGAACAGCCTCGCGCCGTCCACCTCCACCCGAGCAATCATCGTGTTCACGCTGTTCACCGCGGCGTACATGGCCGAGATCATTCGTGGCGGCCTGCAGTCGGTGCCGCGAGGGCAGATCGAGGCAGCGAAGGCGGTCGGGCTCAGCCCGGTGCGCCAGACCGGCTACATCGTGCTGCCTCAGGCGCTGCGCAACGTGATCCCCGCCCAGATCGGCCAGTTGATCAGCCTGTTCAAGGACACGACGCTGGCCGGCGTCGCCATGGGGCTGTTCGAGCTGCTCAACGTGGCCACGTCGATCCCCGCGCAGGAGGGCTTCCGAGGCCAGGGCTTGATCGGCGAGACGATCACCTTCGCAGCATTGTTGTTCTGGACCGTGTCGTTCACGATGAGCCGGGAGAGCCAACGGCTCGAACGACGATTGGGAGTAGGAGAGAGATGACCGAGCACGACGACCCCCAACACACCGACCACGCGCCGACGTCGGTGTTCGCCGACGCCACGGAGATGCGCGGGACGGGCGCGGCGATGATCGAGCTGGAGCACGTCGACAAATTCTTCGGCGACTTCCAGGCGCTGCGCGACATCAACGTGAAGGTGGCGGCACAGGAGGTCGTCGTCGTGATCGGGCCGTCCGGCTCCGGCAAGTCGACGATGATCCGGTGCATCAACCGGCTCGAAGAGCACGACGCCGGCCGCATCGTGGTCGACGGTACCGAGCTGTCGAACGACATCCGCAACATCCAGGAGATCCGTCGGGAGACCGGCATGGTGTTCCAGAGCTTCAACCTCTTCCCGCACTTGAGTGTGCTCGACAACGTCACGCTGGCTCCCCGCAAGGTGCGCAAGTTGCCCAAGGCGATCGCCGAGGAGATGGGGATGGCGCTGCTGGAGATGGTGAAGATCCCCGAGCAGGCGGCCAAGTACCCGGGCCAGCTCTCGGGCGGCCAGCAGCAACGGGTCGCGATCGCCCGGTCGCTGGCGATGAAGCCGAAGGTGATGCTGTTCGACGAGCCGACCTCGGCACTCGACCCGGAGATGATCAACGAGGTGCTCGACACGATGAAGGAGCTGGCGGCGTCCGGCATGACCATGATCGTCGTCACCCACGAGATGGGCTTCGCTCGCGAGGTCGCCGATCGAGTGGTCTTCATGGCCGACGGTCAGATCGTCGAGGTCGGCACCCCCGACCACTTCTTCGAGAATCCGAGCGAGGACCGCACGAAGCTGTTCCTCTCGCAGATTCTCTGAAACTTCACACCCCCCGACGTTCGGGCCGAGTGAGGTTCTGTCAGAATCTGCGCCGTGACCGACCCTCGCGACACCGGACCCGACGGCGACTCGAAGAAATCCGGAAAGCGCTGGATCAAGTGGACCGTGATCGGCGCCCTCGCCGCGGTCGTGCTGTTCTTCGGCGCGATCTTCGTGTATGCGAACTTCATCAACGACTCCCCCGATGCTCTCGACGAGACCGACCTCTCCGACGCACTGGTCGGCACCACCGCACCACAGGTGACCGACACCGACGCTTCGGGCACGACCGCTCCGACCCCCGACGACACGACCGCGACCTCCGGTCAGACACCGCCGACCAGCGAGGCTCCCGAGAGCGCTGACGGCGGCAACGTCGACGGCGACTGGACTCCCACGACGGCGTCGGAGTTCGGGTACCGCGTCGAGGAAGTACTTGCCGGGGTGAACACAACGGCCGTCGGGCGAAGCAACGAGATCGAAGGGCTGCTCACGATCGAAGGCACCAACGCCACCGTGGTCGACATCACGGTGCTCGTCGAGAACATCACGAGCGACGATTCGCGACGCGACGGACAGTTCCGCGGGCGGATCATGAACGCCGACGAGTTCCCCACCGCAGAGTTCCGCATCACCGAACCGATCGACTTCGGGCAGATCCCCGTGGGCGACGAGCAGGTCACCGCGTCGGCAACGGGCGAACTCACCCTTCGCGGCGTCACGAATCCCGTCACGTTCGACGTCACGGCGCAGACCACCGACGGCCGAATCGGCGTCCTCGGATCGATCCCTGTCGTCTTCGAGGACTACGGCATCGAGAACCCGTCGTTCGGCGCGGTGCGCACCGAGGACGAGGGTCTCGTCGAATTCGTGCTCGTCTTCGAACGAGCCTGACCGACCCGGTTACGCCGGTGCCAAGCACCGGCGTAACCGGTCAGACGACGGGTTGGCTGCGGGCCCAGGCGTCGGCGAGCGTGGCGTAGCGGCCGCCGAGTGCGACCAACTGGGCATGGTTGCCGAGTTCGACGAGGCGCCCTCCGTCGATCACACCGATGCGATCGGCCCGCTGGATCGTCGAC
>JBGTIA010000590.1:0-7431 GCA_041745835.1 Ilumatobacteraceae bacterium
TGACGCCCAGGCCGCTCAACGACTACCGACCCGGACACCCCCGCATTCGGACCGGCGAACTCAGCCCACACCGCCGCTCGATAACGCGCCCGCAGAATCCCAGTTGTGGACGACCACACCGCGCCGCAGAACGGCCCAAGCAGCGCACTGCACTTTCACGGACGTCGCCACGCAATCAGCACACCGAGGAGCACGGAGCTCTTCAGTTGGGAGGGCGATCCAAGTGAGGCGTGTCGCTGTGGCGCATGAGTATCCAGGTGTTGCCGACGAAGTGCCACTCGGTGATCGAGGTGTTCATGGTTTCACGCGTGCGGATGATCCCTTCCTCGTACGTCTCGCCTCCCAGCGTGACGAAGCTGGCGCCCACCGGTCCTCCGCTGGTGACGGCGACAACGGTTCCACCCGTGTAGTCGCGTGCGGCCTTGTTCAGGCTGTCGCCGACCCGTTTGTACATCTCGGCCCAGGTCTCCATCTCGGGCAATCGTCTCGCATTGGGGTCGTCGGCGTTGCCGACGGCTGGAAAGCGGATTCGCATCTCGTCCCAGGTCAAGCCTTCGGCGACACCGGGGTGGATCTCGCACCATTCACAGCTCTGATGGACGGGCGGCGAGCCGACCGCTTCTGCGATTGCGGAGGCTGTCTGCTGGGCACGCAGCAGCAGACTGGTGTAGATGACGTCGGCGTCTGCGAGGTCCGCACTTTGAGCGAGGTGCACGGCGAGCGCACGCGCTTGTTCGACGCCGCGTTCGCTGAGACCGGTGCAGGTGTCGTGGCCGGACACGAGGCCTGCGACCTGGGCGTTGGACTCGCCATGTCGGATCAGAATGAGACGTGTGCGAGAAGCCATCGCCGCAATGATGGCCAGGTCGCCTTGTCAGCCCGAAGCGATTTGTCCCAGGCCAGTTTGCCATCTGCGTGTTTGGGGCTGCTCTGCGTGGACTGCAGCGCGCCGATCGACACCGCCCTCCAGACCCTCCATGTCTCCTCGCAGGCGGGCGGCGATGCACTTCCACACCCATAGTCTCGGCGCTCAGACCCGGGTGCCCACTCGGGTTCGGCCCCACTGCTGCGGCACGTGATCCCGTTGCCATTTCGGCGTTCGTGGACGCGTGTGGCGCCTGCGTTCGGCAAAGCTGCCAGCGTGGACGTGGGTGAACGCATGTTGCTGTGGTGCGAGGGCGGGCCGTCGATTGGGCGTGCGACGACGTATCCGCCACCGCTGGAGATCGCCGTCGACGGGGGAATGTACGTGCTCGTGGATGACGGACCGGCCGAGGAATGGTGCTACCGGTTCATCGAGGAAAGGCGACAGGCGTGAGCAGTCTGGATGCGAAAGAAGAGTTGCGTAGCTACTTGCGGGGCGCTCGCGAAACCCTCGTCTGGAAGCTCGAGGGGCTGAGTGAGTACGACATCCGACGTCCGATGACTCCATCGGGTACGAACCTGCTCGGTCTCGTCAAGCACAGCACTGCCACACATCTGGGGTACTTCGGCGAGGTGTTCGGGCGTTCGAGTGCTGCGGTCGGCAAGCGGTTCGCAGCCGGTGCCGGGCCGACCGCCGAGTTCAGGGCGACCGCTCACGAGTCCAGGCACGAAATCGTGAACCGCTACCGCAGCGCCTGGGACTTCGCTGACGCGACCATTGACGAACTGACCTTGGACACCGTCGGACGTGTGTGGTGGTGGGGAGATGCTCGCGTCACGTTGCATCACGTCGTGCTCCACGTGATCGCTGATACGCAGCGACATGCCGGCCACGCTGACATCCTTCGTGAGCTCATCGACGGCGCCATCGGCATGCTTCGAGGTGCCGACAACCTGCACATCCGTGATCCCGCCGACGTGCAGCGGTTCCACGAGCAGGTGGAGGCCGCGGCCGCGGAGTTCCTGTGAGCCGTCAATGCGCAACCCAAGCCGAGCGTCACCGGACCGGCGATTTGGGGCAGTCAAGGGTCCCGCCCAATGGCCACTCATCGGGAAGCACAGCAAACACGTCCACGTCCTTGCGTTGCCCTTGCCAGACGCCGTAGGCACGAAGCGTGCCCTCATAGGTGAACCCGGCGCGGCGTGCGACCGCGGCAGAAGCTGCGTTGTCGGACTCAATCGTCAGGAAGACGCGAGCCGCTCCGAGCTCGAACAACCAACCCGTCATCAGCGTTACGGCGCGAGTCGCATGCCCTCGTCCTCTCGCACCTGCCGCGAGCCAGTAGCCGAACTGGGCGACGTCTGTGCTCGACCAGTGGTCGACGCCACACATCCCGACCGGCTCAGCCAAGGCAGCATCAACAATCGCGAAGGCGGCCCCCGTCGGATCCCCCTCGACCACGAAGGTACGCCAGCGCTCCTGAATGCGCTCGATGACCGCGACCGCGTCAGCCGCCGTGGCCGGCGCCGGGCCGTTGTAGCGCTCGATCGCCGGGTCACTCGACGCTGCAACCATTAAAGCGGCATCGGAGGACCTCCACGGTCTGAGTACGACGGCTTCGTCGGACAACGTGACCGGTGATCTCTCACCGCCGAGATCGGTCATGTCGGCTCAATGTGATCCCGACCGCGGATACGGGTTCCCGACTCGGCCATCCAGATGACGCTACGACCTCCGGAGCAGGAGGACCGTCTCCGAAGCGCCAGCCGAGGGCACTCGATCACGCGTCGCGCAATCACCGCGCCCGCCCCGTCCAGACCGCTCGGGAAACGGCCCAACCGTGACGCAAGATAATCCCGGCACCAACTGCCGATCACGGAGACGGCAATGATCGTTGCGTGAAGCTGCTTCTGCTGCATCCGCTCCCTCTGGACGGATCGATTTTCTCGAACGACCTGAGGTCTCTCGTCGATGACTGCGTCGCTCCGACGCTGTACAGCGAAGGCGATGACCTCGCTGCGTGGGCCCTCGCGGCGCTCGACGCTGTCGGCGACGGTCCGGTTGTTGTGGTGGGGAACTCGATCGGCGGATCGTGTGCAATCGAAGTCGCGATGCTCGCCCCAACGAAAGTCAAGGGTCTCGTCCTGTGCGGAGCCAAAGCCGGTCACCGCCCCGAACCCGACCTGCGCGATGAGGCCCTCGATGTCCTCGAGTGTCAGGGCATCGACATCGCCTGGGAGCGGTACTGGCGTCCGCTCTTCGGACCCGACGCCTCGGCGTCTGTCGTAGAGCAAGGGCGGCGAACAGCACACAAGATGGGAGCTCCGCTCATCGCAGCGGGCGTGCGCGCATTCCATGGCCGAGCTGACCGCGAGGACTTCCTACTGAGATGGGAGGGGCCGGTGGTGCTCGTCAGCGGCGAGCACGACCGGCCCGAGCGGAGCCGGCGTTTCGCCGAGCGGCTTCCGCACGGGTCGTTCCACCGGATCGGTGGTGTTGGCCACTACCTGCCGCTGGAAGTCCCCGAGGCTCTGACGACGATCACTGCCGACGTGTTGGCGACGGCGACGTGACCGCGCCACGACCCGGCGCCCGATATCGCGCGTTTGATGGCCCGACGCCCGGCCCATTCTGGGTGTGCGGGTTCGGCGTCGTTTGTGGCGCCGCGCTTTCACCGACGTAACCACCCGTATGCGGCGCCATGAGATCGCATCCTCCCCCGGCGCTTGGTGACAGTGGAGGCGTGGGTGCCGCCAACTGGGTTTGCCGTTCACCGTCGCAGGACACGCGATGCTGTAGCGCATGACGTCGTCGAGACCGTTTCTTGTCGTGATCTCTGGGCCGCCGGGATCAGGAAAGACGACGCTGGGCTGGGAGCTCTCGCGGCAGCTTCATGTCCCATTCGTGAGCCGCGACGACATCAAGACCGGCCTCCACGTCACCCATCGCAGTGATGATCCCAATGAAGTGTGGCGGTTCGCTTCTACCGCGTTCGAGTTGTTCTACGGAGTCACATCGATGTTTCTGCGAGCCGACGTCAGCGTCGTGGTCGAAGCGGCCTTCCACGCTGGGCGAAGCGAACCTGACCTCACGCGCCTTTCCGAACTCGGATCCTGTGTGCAGGTCGCCATGGTCACTCCTGTCGCGGTGTCGCTCGCTCGCTATCGCGCTCGGGCGGAAGCGGGCAAGCGGCATCCGGCGCACAACGACCTGCAGTTCGCGACGGAGATGGAATCAGGCGACAAGGACGTCGGCATCTATCGAGTGGAGTTGCCAGTGCCACGCCTGGACGTCGATGGCACCGACGGCTGGAGTCCGCCACTGGCAGACATCGAAGCCTTCGTCACCCGCAATCGTTAGGCCGAGCCCGCCAGGGTTCGGCGGGCGAGGCGGGGACATGCCGAGTGTCTGGGTTCGAGAGGACAAACTGAGCGGATGGGATACGCGGCAGACGAGCGTGACCGGATCGTCCTCGGTCGAGTCCGTGAGATCTGCGGACGGTTCGACGGCGTCGATGAGGGCGAACTTCAGGACCGTCCACTGTTCCGCGTCGGGCGCCGCCGCTTCGCGATTTTCAATGCGATGACCTCGCCGAGCCGACCACGGTGGGACGGATCGGGCCGCTCGTTGCATTTCCTCGCAGATCCCGCAGAGCTGCCGGCGCTGCGCGACGACATTCGATTCGTGCAGTCGCCTCATCATGGGGCTCGGGGATGGCTGGCGCTTCGAATTGACGATCCCGAATCGGTCGACTGGGCCGAGATTGCCGAACTACTCGAGTCCGCACATCGGTGCGTCCTGCCGCGACGCGCTTGACCGGGCGAAGTCCGAACCGGCGATCGAATCTCAGAACTGCGACTCGCCGCAGGGTGCCGATCGATTACACCTCGGATATTCGCGCCGTACGTTTCCATCCACCCACTCGCGTGCGGCCCAAGCCGAGTGCTCGGGAATCGCGACGCGACTGGTGTTTGGTGGGCCTCCATCGCGGGCAGCGCGCGCACCGCCGATGGCGGCGGTAACGCCCGCTCACGCAACAGCGGGAGGTCCGGCGCCGGCCGGCACATCGGGTTTCGTCCGAAAGCGGCGCTGCGGCGCCACGTACGGATCTTGCATTGGGATCTGCTATCCGAGCGGGAAGGCGATGTCGCAGATCTGGTCGTCTTCGTTGATGTCGTCGGGTTCGGCGACGTATACCTCGCGGCACGAGAGTCGGCTGCCGGGTCGGGCGGTCGCTTCAGGCGAACACGCCACTGCGTCGTACGCGGCGAGGATCGCCGGGAAGTCCCATTGCGCCTTCGTGATTGTCGTGTACGCCTCGTCGTGAGCTGGTTCGGTCCGGACCCCGACGGTGTCTGTTGGCTGGACATCGTCGGGGCAACCAAGGATCGCTTCGATCGGCCCGTCGTTGTCGTCGTCGACCACGCCGTGGAAGATCAGGATGAAGGGGCCTGTCGGCTCGGACTCGCCGAGCAACGCGGCGAATGCGGTCTTGGCTTCGTCGACGAACGCGTCGGTCTCGGATCCGTGGAGTCGGCGCTGGATCGACATGACTCGTTGGGCCGGTACGTGTCGGGTGTTGATGGTGAACATGGCGTGGCTTTCCTTCCGCAAGATGGCGTGGACGTGACGAATGAGAAGTCGGCGGCCGCTGTGCGTCGACTCGAGTTCTTCGAGGAACCGATTCAGGATTTCGGTTGCTTCCTGGCGGCTGCGCCCGGCAGCGGTGAGCACCTCACCGATCCCGTTCAAACTCATTCCTGTGCCTCGCAGCAGCCCGATGAGGCGAGCGGCATCGACCTGGTCCTCGCTGTAGTAGCGGTAGCCGTTGCTGTGATCGACGTCGGCGGGTCGGAGAAGACCTCGATCGTCGTACAGCCGCAACGCCTTCGCGCTCAGCCGTGAACGTCGAGCGAACTCACCAATCGTGAACAGTTGACGATCGCTGTCTGGAGGTGGCACGTGCACGATCATCGAGTCTCACCCACGGTCAATGTCAAGACCCGGATTTGTACTGCCCGGCCCAGTCGCCGGAACAGCATGCAAATGCTCCGTAACGCCCGATGACACCTGCCCAGAATCACGGGTGGCCCGTCCGGTCGAGCACTGCAGTCCGGCCCAAGCCGAGCACTGCACTTTCACGGGCAGGAAGGCCGGCTCTGCCCTGCGATCAGCTGACTCCGGTGACGTCGCCGGTCGCGTCGGTGGTGTACGTGCCCTTGCTCAAGTCGAGCAGGACGAGGGCATTGCCGAACGGGTCGAGGACGACGCCCAGGCGGCCGACGGGGATCTCGAACGGCTCGGCGATGACCTGACCGCCGTTCGAGCGGAACACCTCGATCGCGTCGTCGACCGATTCGACCAGCCAGTTCGGTTCGTAGCCGTGCTTGGTGGTGAGAACGATCTCGGAGTCACCGTCCGGGAGTTCGAGTCCTGCCTGACCGATGGCGTCGTTGCGCCATTTCACTCGATGGCCCAGCACATCGACGTAGAAGTGGATACCGGCGTCGATGTCGGGCACACGAATGGTGACCGCATCGACTTTGCGCAGGATTCCCGGGCCGCTCATCGACCAAGTCTTGCAGCTGGATCTTGACCGTCGCCCTGGAGCGCAGCGGTGAGCGCCACGCTCGGTATCGGCGCACACTCTCACGGTTGCGTCTCAACCTGGCGATTGACGGCGGCACGACGCGATCACCGTCGACTGGCGCTCGGGGGCCCAGCGCGGTGGCACGCGGAACTCTGTGGGATGGGAGCCACCACATCGGTGAGACTTGGACCGTGGCCGCCAATTACCCGAACTTCGAAGGAAAACACGGCGAGGACGCCTTCTTCAACCCAGACGACTTCGTTGCGTACCTGCGTCAGAACGGGGGCCTGGACGGCTACGAACCACCACGATCGATCATCATGTGTTATCAGCGAAAGCTGTTCGAGTTCATCGTGGCCGTGGAGAACGCGCAGCAGCCGACTCTGGCGGCCACGTATCGCGGACTGGTGACGCTGCCGGACACCCAGGGCCAGGTTGCGGTGCTCGGCGACTTCGGCATCGGCGCACCCGTGGCCGCAGCAGTGCTCGAGGAGTTCATCGCGTTGGGCACTCGGCGATTCTTCTCGATTGGAACGGCGGGCAGCCTGCAACGTGATTTGCCGATCGGCCACACGGTGCTGTGCGATCGAGCGATTCGCGACGAAGGCGTGTCGCATCACTACCTCCCGTCCGCGACGTACGCCGCAGCGGAGCCTGGCATCACTGCAGCATTCGAAGCGGAGCTGCAGTCCAAGCAGATCGAGTACCGACGTGGCTCGTCATGGACGATCGACACTCCGTACCGCGAGACGGTCGCCGAAGCCCAGCACTATCAGCAGCAGGGCGTGCTCTGTGTCGAGATGGAAGCAGCAGCGCTCTTCGCAGTCGCCGAGTACCGCCAGGTAGGCGTCGGTGCTGCGTTCGTGATCAGCGACTCGCTCGCAGATCTCGTGTGGGATCCACAGTTCCACTCTGACGAGACCGCCACAGCCCTGCTCCGCCTGTACGAAGCCACCCGGGCCGTCGCAGCGGCGCC
>JBGTIA010000591.1:0-2029 GCA_041745835.1 Ilumatobacteraceae bacterium
CGCGCTGCGGGCGCTGCTCGGGGGCACCGCCAAGCACCGGCGCCTGCGGCCGGGCCGGGCCGGGGGCAGGCGATTCGTCTGCATGGCATCGGTGGGGATCGATTCGTGGGTGGTGGCCGACCTGAGCAGTGCGCTCAAGCGCCGCATCGGCCCCCTCGCCTACGTGGTTCAGGGTTTTCACGCGCTTCGCCGCTACCGCTTCCCCGAGCTCACGGTCGAGGTCGACGGTCGTATCGTGCACGGCCGGCTGATGATAGTGACTCGGGTCAGTCGCTATGGCGGGCCGTTCGTCATCGCGCGCGGCGCCTCGCTCGACGACGAGGAGCTACAGGTGCTCATAGCCCAGAAGGGTGGGGCATGGGCCACCTTCGGCTATGGGTTGGCGCTGCTGCTGGGTCGCCTCCATCGCTGCCGCACGATCGTTCGCGAGGCCGGTCGGAAGATCGTCTGCTCGGCCGAACTGGCGCTGCCCGTGCAGGCCGACGGCGATTTCGTGGGGTCGCTGCCGATCGAGATCACCGCCGATCGCGACTGCCTCACCTTGATTACGGCGTGACGGCCTCTTCCGCCCTCGAGCGAGCGAGGGAGCGTGCCGACGCCGCTCAGATGAATACCGCTCAGATGAAAACGTTGGCTGCCACCGCTATCGACAGGATGATCGCGAAGAAATCCGACGCATTCTGCAGCACCTTGAACTCGATCTCGGGCGGGACGATCAGCTCGTCGCCCGACTGCACCTTGACGTCGTCGCCGATCAGGATCTGCCCGTTGGTGCGCCGAACGATCGTCTTGTCGGCGTCGCCGCGCTGGGTGAGCCCGCCGGCCCGCTCGATGTAGTCGCGGACCCGGAGACTCGGGTCGAATACCACCGTCTGGGGCACCGTCACCTCGCCGCCGATGCCGATCGTCTGGCTCTGCTGCGGGATCACGACCTCGTCGCCCTCCTCGAGCCGGAGGTCGACGATCGAGCCGTCCTGGCGCGCGACGACGACCACCCCCTGTGGCAGGACCGTGCGTGCGCGCTCGACATAGCGCGACACCAGGTCCGCCTCGGTGCGTCTGATATCGGCTTCGCCTCGGGTCTCGGCCACGGCCGTCAGCACGTTGCGCTCGAGCCGGTCGAGCGCCTCGTCGAGCGACTGCTTCTGCTGGAGCGCGACGCGGCGGCGCCGCAGATGCACGGCGGTCGGATCGGCCAGCGACGGATCGATCCGCACGTAGTCGAGCAGCTGCTTGAGGGTAGTGCCCCGGTCGGCCACGTATACGGACGGTCCGAGGAAACTGCCGACGATCTGCACGGTCACCTGTTCGGCCACGGCGTCCGCCTGGAACGTCACCCGGTCCAGGTCGGCCAGCGGCGTTCGGGCGAACGCGCTCAGGATCTCGTACTCCGAGAACGGCTCGCTTGCGCGGATGCCGGTGATCAGCGCATGCGTCGCCCCCGGCAGCGGACGCGCGAACGCGATCAGGTCGGATCCCTGGAGACCCTTCGGGCCGAACTCGAAGCGGTAGTTGTTACGAACCTCGCCCTCGGCAGTGACCATGGCGCGCTGCGGGTCGACCAGGATGGTGTCGCCCTCCTGGAACTGCACGTTGGGAAGCCTGCCGCGCAACAGGAAGTCGTAGAGGTCGAGCCAAGCGATCCGTCGACCGCCGCGCAGCAGCTGGATCGCCCGATAGCTGCCACGTGCCGGATCGACGCCGCCTGCGCGATGCAGGAAGTCGATCGCCGAATCGTTCGCCGAGCCCGAGTAACGGCCGGGTGCGAGCACGAAACCGGTCACGAACACGCCGATCCGGCGGAAGTCCACCAGGGTCGCATAGACCGCGACGTTGTCGACGAACACGTCGCGTACCTTGGCCGTGACGTGCGCGTTGAGATCGCTGGCGCGCACGCCGGCGACCGCGACCGGTCCCACCTCGGGGAGGAAGATGTTGCCCTGGGTGTCGACCGTCTCGACGACGTCGGCGCTCATCGCGCCCCAGATGCGCACCGCCACGCGGTCGCCGCGGGTGATCCGATAGTCCG
>JBGTIA010000592.1:0-2492 GCA_041745835.1 Ilumatobacteraceae bacterium
TCCACCGGCATCGACGCGAGCGGCGGTTTCGCCGCGCTCTGTCGAAGTTCGTTCGCCGACCTCGCAGAGAACCCGACCTCGAGTCGGGTGAGTGTGCTGATCCGTACGAGCCCGAGCTGGATCCGGGTCGCCCAGGTTGCGGCGTCGGGGCTGGCGGCGAGCCGTACCAGAGCGGACTTGTCGATCAGCCAGGTGGTCACCGCCAGGCGCCATCCATGACGGTGTCGTCGTCGAGGTCGGCGAACGTGTCGGCGAACACCGAAAGATCGTCGGTGGTGACGTCGAGGACGCCGTCGCTTCGTTCGCGTGCCAGCGCGCGTCGCAGGTACTCGGTGCGAGACAGGCCAGCACGGTGTGCCTTGGCGTCGATCGCCGCCAGCACATCGTCGGGTACGTCACGGATCAGGATGTCGCTCATCGTCCACTCCCGTCGCGGGCCTGGTCGGCCGAGTTGTGGTATCAGATGATATCAGCAGTACGGCGAGTGGCAGCAGGTGGACTCGCTCGCCGTCAGGGGCACACGCACGGGATCGCTGCGCACCGGGGGCATCCGTCGGCGTAGCGGTCGAGGGCGGCCACGAGGTCGATCCCCAGCTGGTTGGCGAGCGACGCCACCCAGGCGAGCACGTCGGCGAACTCGTGCTGCTGCTGGGCCATCGTGCCCTTGCGCACCGCCTGCGCGAGCTCGCCCACCTCCTCGGCCAGCCACGCCACCGACGCCGGGACACCACGCTCGCGGTCGCGGTCGCCGAACGTCCTCTCGATCACGTCCTGCAGGTCGGCGAGGTCCACCGGTGCGACGGTACCGGGCCGGGGACCGCCGGTTCGGGTTCGAGAAGATGACCTCGGTGCGGTCGTACGCGACCAGCATGGCCGTACGCGAGTTCACGGCGTCGTCGGCCACGACCGACAGGAACGCGGTGCGATCGGCCACACGGGCCGCCTGCTGCATGTTGTGGGTCACGATCACGATCGTGTACTTCTTCGTGAGCTCCAGCATGAGCTCTTCGATGCGGCTCGTGGAGATCGGGTCGAGCCTGGGAGTTCCAGCCCGACAACACGTGGGCACGTGTGGCCCCGACGAATTCGTTCGTGCCCCACAGCCAGGAGCGGATGTACCGCTGGATGGTCGAACAGCAGGTCACCGGCCGGTCGTGAGCGGTCTGGGCCACAGTTGGCCGAGATGACAGCACCTGTCCACCCCTCGTTCACCTGAACAACCGGTCGGGGTTCACTTGAGGTGTCTACGGTGCCCGCCGGAAGCCGACACCTGTCGGCTACGGATGAACACATCATGACCAACAACAACCCCCGAACGGAGTTGGAAACGTGAACACTTCCAAGCGCCGCCTCCTTGCAGGCGCAATCGCACTTTCTCTGGTTGCCGCCGCATGCGGCGACGACGACGACACATCATCGGACACGACCCAGGCACCCGCCGCCACCGACGCACCCGCGGCGACCGACGCACCGGACATGACCGAGGCACCCGCCGCCACCGACGCACCTGCGGCGACCGACGCACCGGACATGACCGAGGCCCCCGACGAAGGCGGCGGAGATCTGTCGGGCAGCATCTTCATCTCCGGATCGTCGACCGTCGAGCCGATCTCGATCGCCGCCGCCGACATCTTCGCCGACCGGAACCCCGGTGTGGCGATGACCGTCGAGGGCCCCGGCACCGGCGACGGCTTCGCCAAGTTCTGCAACGGCGAATCCGATTCCTCTGGCGCCTCGCGGGCGATGAAGGCGGAGGAGATCGCCGTCTGCGAGGAAGCCGGCATCGAGTTCATCGAGCTCCAGGTCGGTGTCGACGGCATCTCCGTCTTGACCTCACCTGAGAACACTGCCGTCGAGTGCCTGTCGTTCGTCGACCTGTACGCACTGCTCGGGCCGGACGCCACTGGCGTCAACAACTGGGCCGATGCGACTTCGGTTGCCGACGAGATCGCCGCCACGGTCACCGACCTCGGCGCGGTGAACACGCCGTACCCGGACGCACAGCTGACCATCACAGCCCCCGGTGAGGAGTCGGGAACGTTCGACTTCTTCGTCGAGGCGGTCATCGAGTCCGTCGGTGAGGCGCTCGGCGTCGAGGACGCCAACGTGCGTCCCGACTACACCGCCAGCCCCAACGACAACGTGATCATCGAGGGCATCGCTGCCAACCCGACCTCGCTGGGTTGGGTCGGCTACGCCTTCGCCGCGGAGAACCTCGAGGTCATCAAGACCATCGAGGTCGACGGTGGCGACGGCTGCGTGGAAGTGAACCCCGACACGATCGGCTCGGGTGAGTACCCCATCTCGCGGCCGCTGTTCATGTACGTCAGTATCCCGGCGCTCGAATCGAACCCGGCCCTCGAGCCCTACTTCGACTACGTGATCGGCGAAGCGATCACCACGGTGATCGGCCCCGAAGAGGGCCAGGTGCCCTACGTGCAGTTGAACGACGAGCTGCTGGCCGAGACCCAGCGGGTCTGGGAAGAGAAGGA
>JBGTIA010000593.1:0-1983 GCA_041745835.1 Ilumatobacteraceae bacterium
GTCAGCCAGCGCCGCGCCGGCTGGCGGTGTCGGCAACGCTCGAACAGCTCGCGTCCGGCCGACTCGTCGACCTCCGGCGCAAGTCGCCCGAGCTGGGCTGCAACGTCGGTCTGGTCACGCATCGGACACCTCCATCACGGAACGAAGACGGACGCGAGCATCGTGGAGGTTCGACTTCACCGTGCCGGCACTCACGCCGAGTGCAGCGGCCACCTCGTCGATCGACACGTCAGCCAGGTAGTGCAGGCACACTGCGGCACGCATCCGATCGGGCAGCGCATCGACTGCCCGGCGAAGGTCGAGCAGGTCCGCAGCCAGGTCGGCATCGCCGATCGGGCGAATCGTCGCGAGGATCTCGCCACGCCGGCGCCGGTTCCGTCGCCCGTTCAGGAGGCGGTGCAACGCCACCCGGCGAACCCAACCCGCCGGGTCGTCCAACTGCGACACCTCGCCCCACCGGCGGTCGGCCTGGATGAACGCCTCCTGCACCGCATCGGCAGCGTCGACGGGATCGAACGCAACGCCGAGCGAGCGCACGAGGCGCCCGTACTCGGCATCGAAGAGCCCGCTCACATCCGTCATCTCACCCCAGACACCCGCCAGCTTGCCACCAGGTTGGGTCGCCGGGTGGAGACCATTCGGTACGGTGGCCACATGGCGGAATCCGACCGAGTCGACGACCTGCCGGAGCACGTCATCGAGAATCGTCGCCACTGGGATCGCAGCGCCCCGAACTGGGCCGCGTCGGGCGAGCGGGCGTGGCGACAGGACGAACCCTCGTGGGGGATCTGGGGAGTCTCGAATCGGGAGCTGCCGCTGCTGGCCGACGACCTGAGCGGGCAGCGGGCGATCGAACTCGGTTGCGGGACCGGCTACGTGTCGGCGTGGATGCACCGACGCGGCGCGTCGGTGTATGCCATCGACAACTCCTCCGAGCAGTTGGCCACCGCCCGACGCCTCGCTGCTGAGCACGGCGTCGACGACATCGAGTGGGTCCACGGCAACGCCGAGACGGTCGACCAACCCGACGGGTCATTCGACGTCGCAATCAGCGAGTACGGCGCAGCGATCTGGTGCGATCCACACGTCTGGATCCCCGAGGCGCATCGGCTCCTCCGGCCCGGCGGCTGCCTCGCCTTCCTCGGCAATCATCCGCTCGCCATGATCTGCATGCCCGCCGATGGAGCGTCACCGACGGGCCTGACGCTCGAGCGCAGTTACTTCGGCCTGGGCCGTCTCGACTGGACGGAGGCACTCGCTGACCCGGGCGGCATCGAGTTCAACATGGCGATCTCGTCGTGGATGCGACTGTTCGACGAGGTCGGCTTCGACGTCGCCGGCTTCCACGAGATCCAGGCGCCGGCATCGGCCGAGGGCACCGAGTTCTGGGTGCCCGCAGCCTGGGCCCGGCGCTTCCCTGCGGAGCAGGCGTGGGAGCTCGTCAAGCGTTGAGGCGACCGTGAGCGGCCCAAACCGGCCAGCGTCAGCCGATCGGCACCGCGTAGACGACGATGTTCTCGCGGTATCGGCGAATCTCCGGGTTGTAGTCGCCGCCGCAGGTGATCAGCACGAGCGTCTCGTCACCGGTCGTGCGCCAGATGCGATCGCGGGGCAACTCCGACTTGCCGTAGATCGTCCGCTCGACGACCTCGTACCGCCGTACCGAGCCGTCGTCGAGGGCGACTTCCACCTGCTCGCCGGGCTCGACGCTACCGAGACGGGCGAAGGGACCCTGCGTGCGGTCCCACGAGACGTGGGCGGCGAGGACGGTCGCTCCCGGCTGTCCGGCGGTGGCCCCGTACTGGTACCAGCCGATCTCGGTTTCGTCGGGGATCTCCATCTGCCCATCGGGTTCGAGCCCCACCGCCCGGACGGGGAATCGGGAGACATCGATCGATGCCATCTGGAGTCCGACGGGGCGCGGTCGGGGAGCGACGTCGGCGGGGATGGCGCTCTGGCGCCGGCCCAGCTGCTGGGCCAACG
>JBGTIA010000594.1:0-3338 GCA_041745835.1 Ilumatobacteraceae bacterium
CCGATCGCGCCCTGGCCGGCCTCCCCACCGCCGACGCTCGCGCCGTTCGGCTCCATCGAATGATGTTGGCGATGCTCGCAACCAGCGCCGTGACCGTCACGGCGCCGCGCGGCGACCTGCGCTCGACCTCGTCGGTCGAGCTGTCGCGGTGGATTGCGCCATGGGCCGACGACCATCGAATCGTGGCGTCGCACCACGCCGGCATCGAGTCGACGGAGTTCCCGGCAACCGTCGCCGAGCACCGGCTGCGCGATCGATCGCACCACGTTCGCGCCGGTGGCTCACTGAGCGAACATGGCGGCAGCCCACACGACCCGGTGTTCCGCCGCGGCCTGCAACTGGTCGACGCTCGACACAACGACCTGCTCAGCGAGTACGATGGCGACCTGTCCTCGGTCGACGTGCCCCGCCTCGACGACGTCGTGGTCTCTCCGAGCCGACTCGAGTCATGGTCCGCCTGTCCGCACGCCTACTTCGACCACTACCTCCTCGATGTCGAGCCCGTCGAGGAGCCAGGCGACGAGATCAGCATCACCGCACGCGACCGGGGCACCGCCCACCACGCAGCGCTCGATCTGTTCCACCAGGCCGTCGTCGACGGTGCACTCCCCCAGCCCGGCGCCGACGGCTGGACCGACGAACATCGCGAAGCACTCACGTCGTTCTTCCACCAAGTGTGCGAACGCACCGAGCGACGTGGCCGCACGGGGCGGCCGGCGTTCTGGGCCGACGAACGTTCCCGCATGCTCGACGATCTGCTCACGTGGATGGACCACGACAGCGAACTCGTGGCCCGACGTGGGTCCGTCGTCCTCGCGTCCGAGATGCGATTCGGCTCGGACGACACCGTCTCGATCCAACTCCCCGACGGACGCCCGATCCGCCTGCGAGGCACGATCGACCGCGTCGACAGAACCCGCGACGGTCACCTCGTGGTCACCGACCACAAGTCGGGTGGCAAGGACAAATTCAAGGACATGTCCGCCGACGACCCGACCGTCGGCGGCACCCTCTTCCAGCTCCCGAGCTATGCAGCAGCAGCGCGTCTTCGCTTCGGCGAGCCCGACACCCCCGTGCGGGCCGAGTACGGCCTACTGCGCAAGGGCGACTACGCGCGCCCGGGATATCTGATGACGCCTGAGGTCGATGCTGCGGTGAGCGAAGCGTTGGAGCTCGTCGTCGCCGGCATCGAGGGCGGGTTCTTCCCCAATCGGCCCGAGCGGCCGGGGTGGCGCTTCTTCGTCGGATGTCACTACTGCGAGCCCGACGGTCTCGGCACCGCCGAACGGTGGGCGGAGTGGGAGCGCAAGCAGCACGATCCTCGTCTCGCTGCGTGGTTCGGCGTCGAGGAGACGACCTCATGACCGGCCCGGTGATCGATCCCATGATCGATTCGGCCGAGCCCACGGCGACTCCTCCCGCACCGCCGGACGAGGCCGAGCGTCGCCGGATCCGCAACGATCTCGACGCCACGCTGTTCGTCGAGGCCGGAGCCGGCGCCGGCAAGACGAGTTCTCTGGTGTCGCGGATCGTCAATCTCGTGCGTTCGGGCATCCCGATCACCGGGATCGCGGCGATCACGTTCACGGAGAAGGCCGCTGCCGAGTTGCGGGCTCGCACACGGCAGCGACTCGCAGCCGAGCCGGGCCCGGAGACCGATGCTGCGCTGACACGACTCGACCACGCGCCCATCGGCACCCTCCATTCGTTCGCTCGCCGAATCCTGTTCGATTTCCCGATCGATGCCGGCCTCCCTCCCGGGTTCACGGTGCTCGACGAACTCGAGAGCGGTCTTGCGTTCGAGGAGCAGTGGAACGACCTGCTCGACGATCTGCTCAACGAGGCCGAGCCGGCGGCGGGCCTGATCGCCGGCGGACGAGCCTTCGTCGAGCTGTGCGAGTTCGACGGGTTCGGCGTCAACAAGGGCGCACGCCGCATGGCCGAAGACTTCCGAGCCAACTGGGACCTGGTGAACGACCGCGTCGACCTGTCCGATCCCGGGCCGCTCGACTTCGACACCGCCCCCATCCGCCTGCTGCTCGCTCGGATCGGGTCAACCCCGATCCCGGCCGACGACAAGCAGGTCGACACGGTTGCGGAGCTCGTCGCGATCGGGGCCGGGCTCGGCAGCGAGAGCCTTCGCTCCCGACTGGAGGCGGTCCACGCACTCGACGACAAGTGCGGGCACTGGGGTGAACGCACGTCTCTGCCGGGAGCGAAGGGCAAGTGGAAGACGGCCTACGGTGCTGCGGGCGAGGACGCCCTCGAATCGCTCCGTGCCGACGAGGTCGAACTCGGGCGCCTTGCGAACCGACTCCTCGAGTCGATCAAGCGGCATCGTCGGCTGCTGCTCGGCGCCATCATGGGCCGGTTCGTCCTCGACGCCGCCGTCGGTCGTGCGACCTCGGGACAGCTCGAGTTCCACGACCTGTTGGTGCTCGCCCGACGGCTGCTCGCCGAGCACCCCCACATCCGGCGCCTCCTACACGAACGCTACGTACGCGTGCTGCTCGACGAGTTCCAGGACACCGACCCCATCCAGCTCGAGATCGCCGTCCGGCTCACGTCCGACCCCGATGACGCCGCCCAGCATTCCACGAGCAGGGCGCTCGACCATCGATCGTGGCGCGAGTTGCGGCCCCTGCCCGGGCGCCTCTTCATCGTTGGTGACCCCAAGCAGTCGATCTACCGGTTTCGGCGCGCCGACATCTCGCAGTACCTCCGAGCAGCCGACCAGGTAGGTGCCGACAGCGTCCGACTGTCGGCGAACTTCCGCTCCACGCGCGCCGTGATCGATTTCGCGAACGACGTGTTCGGTCGACTGATCACCTACGAGCACGACGCGCAACCAGCGTTCCAGGCACTCGACGCGTGCCGAGCTGCGCCGGCGCTCGACCACGGGACCGTGTCGCTTGTCGGCGTCGACCGCCACGACGACCTCACCGCCAACCAGCGCAACGGCGAGATGGGAGCAGCCGACGCGCTTCGTCTGCGCGAGGCCGCTGATGTTGCCGCCACGGTGTCGACCGCACTCGCCGACGGGTGGCCCGTGTACGACGAGACCCTCGGAACAGTGCGACCGTGTCGGGCGGGAGACATCTGCATCCTGCTGCCGACCCGCATCTCGCTGCCGTCGCTCGAGTCCGAACTTCGCCGCGCCGAACTCACCTATCGGGCCGAGAACTCCTCGGTGGTCTACGCCACCACCGAGATCCGCCAGTTGCTGCTGGTGCTGCGCGCGGCCGACGACCCCACCGACACGCTGGCCCTCGTCGAGGTGTTGCGCAGCCCGCTCTACGGCTGCAGCGACGCGGAACTCTGGGCCTGGAAGGCCGGTG
>JBGTIA010000595.1:0-1962 GCA_041745835.1 Ilumatobacteraceae bacterium
AGTGGCCAGTCGCGTCGGGCCGAGCACCGGGAATGCGACGGTCGCAGTGCGTTCCGCCGCCGGCGTGGCCGGATCGACGGCCACTGGCGGCGGGAGTTCGGGGGCGAATCCGATGCGGGCCACCTGGTCGGCGTGCGTGAGCGGTTGGGGCACCGGTCGGCCCGACAGGAACGACCACACGGCGAGCCACCGCTGCTGGTACTCGCGGACGGTGAGCACGTTGCCGGCCGACGGGACCGGCACGATGTCCATCAGCGCGACGTCGCGCGAGGCGCGTGGGTAGTACCACATGACGGGGAGCATCGACACGTCGTTCTTCCACTGGGCCAGGAACCGGGTGACGTCGGAGGCTGCGCGTTCGTCCTGGATCTCCGGTGGCGCCAGGTAGGCCTCGCTGTAGCCGGCGTAGTTGTCCCACGTCGACGTGATGAACTGGTAGGCGCCTGACGCCCGACCCTTGTTGGGCGGCGCCGCGTAGTCGCCGCGCGATTCGAGGTACCGGATCGTCGCCAAGATGTGCGCCATCTGGCTCGGGTAGGCGATGACGTTCTGTGCTGCGGGCTTCGGAGCGACCGTCGTGACCGGCACCGCGGTGGTCGCGGACGGGTCCTGCGCCGCTCCCGCCGACGTCTCGGTGGAGGCCGGCGGGATCGTGACGGGTGTCGTGCTGTGCGGCGGTGTCGTCTTGGTCGTGGCCGTCGTGCTGTCCGTGTTGACGGGGGTCGTGGTGGGCGTGGTGGGTTCGGCCGATGACGGCGCCGGACCGTCGCCAGGAGCTTCGACTGCAAGGGCCACCTGGACGACGTGGACTGCGGACGTCGCCCCGACCAGCGCAGCGACGGCCAGCGTCGCGACGATGCGCTGGAAGGTCGGTGCGGTCGGGGTCATGGCCATCTCTGGTATCGGCACGTGCCCCCGCCGGGTCAAGTGTGTTCTTCTCACACTACTGGCGGCGAGGGAGCGACCGGGACGCGCCGATACGGTTGCCTGGCCGATGTCAGATGCCGCTCCCGATCCGGTCGATCCACACGCCGCCGAGCGCGGCGATCCCGTCGAACCGCTGGATGTCGAACCGCTGGATGTCGAACCGCTGGTAACCGAACCACGGGGCGACGTCATCCTCGCCGTCGACGTCGGTGCCACCCATTTCCAAGCGGGCCTCGTCACGCCTCGTGGCTTGCTGATCGATCGCGCGCGGGCCGAGATCGAAATCGACGTCGGACCCGAGTCGCAGTACACGGCGCTGGCCTCGGTCGTGACGGAGATGCTCGAACGGGCCGGGTCTCGGCATCCGGTCACCGTGCGGGCGTTGGGGCTCACCACTGGTGGCCACGCGAGTCGTGGGCTCGAACGCGTGTCGCCGCTGAGCGTGCCGACGTGGCGGGACTTCCCACTGCGATCCCGTCTGGAGGAACTGTCGGGGCACGCTGTCCACGGCGAACTCGACGCGAAGGCGTTGGCGCTCGCAGAGGGATGGCTCGGTGCCGCACGCGGCCAGCCGAACTTCTGCGCGATCACGGTGTCCGCAGGGGTGTCCGGCGGGATCATCCTCGACGGCGACCTACTCGACGGCGAATCCGGCTACGCCGGGCAGATCGGTCACTTCATCGTGGAGCCCGGCGGTCGACGATGCACCTGCGGCACCCAGGGCTGTCTCGAGGCCGAGGCGTCCGGACAGGCGATCGACTCGATCACGGGGCGACCGGTGACGGAGCCCTCCTATCAGATCATGCAGCGCACCGGGACCCTCGTCGGGCGAGCAGCGGCGTCCGTGTGCAACGCCTTCGATCTGTCGCTCGTCGTCGTCGGTGGCAGCGTGGCATTGGGGTTCGGATCGACGTTCTTCCACGCTGCTCAGGTGGCGCTCGATGAGCACGCCCGTCAGCCCTACAGCCGCGGTGCGCGCATCACCCCGTCGAGACTCGGAGAGCAGGGTCCGCTCGTCGGTGCCGGCGCCGTGGG
>JBGTIA010000596.1:0-1591 GCA_041745835.1 Ilumatobacteraceae bacterium
ATGACGCATGGGTGTTCGCCACCCGCGCCACCGGTTCGGCGTCGCCGCTGTGGGGTCAGCGCATCATCGAGCGCACGAGTGCCGCCGGCACCGAGGCCCCGGTGCTGATCGATCCCCAGATGCTCGGCGTGCTCTACCTCGGCTCGATGCGCTTCGCGGCGGATCCGTACACCGGGTTCCGTCAGAACCTGACCACGGTCCGCCTCGAGGTCGAAGCGCTCTACCACGTCCGCGACGCCGCCGGCGCCCGGATCATCGACACCGCTCCCGAGTGATTCTGCGTCGATCACCGGCGCCCGGGGCTAGCTCATGGCACCCGGGCGCCCGATCGACGCACGAGCCGGCCGTGCTCCGGGAAGAGGCACGGCCGGCTCACCCCCTTCCCCCACGAACGAAACGAGCCCCACGATGCCCACCGACACCGACACCGAACAGCCCGACGAGGGAGGCCGCACCTATCCACGCCAGGGTGACCGTGCTTACGTCACCTTCCCCCACGCCCACGGCCCCGAGACCGGCGCCTACGCCTCCACAAGCGACGAGGAGCCCGCCTGATGGCCTTCCAACCGAACTACATGCAGAACTTGGCGTACCCGGCCCGCTGGTGCCGCGCCGACCTCGACAACCTCTACACCGAGGGGATCCTCGGCTCGGGTTCGTTGCTGGTGACTCAGCGGGCGGCCGGTGCGAACATGACGGTCGACGTTGCTGCCGGTGTCGGTGTCGTGCAGGGTGACGACCAGGCGTTCCAGGGCAAGTACCTGGTTCGTGAGCAGGCCGCAACGACCTCGGGCGTGACGATCACTGCGGCTCCCGGCTCGAACACCCGCCACGACCTCGTGGTGCTCAAGGTTCGCGACTCGAACGCCGGTGGCCCGGCCGGCGACGACGCCATTATCCAGGTCATCGCAGGCACCGCATCGGCCACCCCCGTCGATCCTGCGGTCCCTGCGTCGGCGCTCGTGCTGGCCCGTGTGCGGGTGGCGTCGGGAACGGTGTCGATCACGAACGCACTGATCGACGACCTGCGGGTGCCGTCGCGGTTCGTTCACAACGCCGTCGACACGGCGTCCATCGTCGACGCCAACGTGACGACCGGCAAGCTCGCGGCGTCGGCCGTCACGACTGCGAAGCTCGCCGACAACGCGGTGACGAACGCCAAGATCGACGCCGGGGCCGTGGGTACGTCGAAGATCACTGACGGTGCCGTGACGTTGGCGAAGCTGGCGACCGACTCGGTGAACGTGAACCGGATCGTCGACGGCGCCGTGTCCGAGGCGAAGCTTGCGGCGCCCTCGAGCTCGTCAGTGGCATCGGGCACGATTCAGTGTCGACGTCTTGGTGGCATGGTGTTCGTGTGGACGGCGAGCACCGCTGCGATCGCGAGTAGCCAGACCCTCCCGGTGGGATTCCGGCCGGCCGCCACCGTCATCTTCCCCTGCGTGTACCTCGACGGAACGTGGCAGGCGTCGTTCGGCCAGGAGCACTTTGCCTCGCCCTTCGAGGAAACGACGGCTCACGTGGAGTCCATCATCCGACGCCACCCGTTCGTGTACGGCAACAAGCGCACCGCGACCGCCTCTGCCTCATA
>JBGTIA010000597.1:0-4632 GCA_041745835.1 Ilumatobacteraceae bacterium
CGCCGACTTTCCGCGCGCAGTGGCGACGCCGTGGCCGTCGCCTCGCCCGCAGCGTCGCACGACTCGCCCGCTCGTGGTCTACGAGGCGCACGTGCGCGGCCTCACCGCTTGCCGTCAACGTCCCGACGCGGGCACCTACCGGGCTGCGATCGACGAACTCCCGAGGCTCGAGCGACTCGGTGTCTCGGTGCTCGAGCTGCTCCCGGTTCACCAGTACGACCCGGACGAGGGCAACTACTGGGGCTACATGCCGCTCGTGTTCGGCGCCGTGCACCGTCAGTACGCGGCCGGCGATCGTCCTGCCGAGGAGCTCGCCGATCTCGTATCGGCGGCCCACGACCACGACATCGAGGTGTGGCTCGACGTGGTGCTCAACCACACGACCGAGACCGATCGGACCGGGCCGTACTACTCGCTGCGTGTCCTCGACGAGCGCGAGTACTACGTGGTCCGACCCGACGGGACGTACCTCGACGACGCCGGCACCGGCAACGTCATCGACGCGCACTCGCCGCAGGCACGCCGGCTGATCATGGAGTCGCTCGATCGGTTCGCCGACCTCGGCGTCGACGGCTTCCGATTCGACCTCGCCGCGGTGCTCGCCCGCGACGCCGACTTCGTTCGCGCCATCGGCGACTGGGGTGAGCGACGCGGCGTGCGGCTGATCGCGGAACCGTGGGACATGGCGCGCTACCTGCTCGGCCCGGACTTCCCCGACCAACGGTGGATGCAATGGAACGGCGAGTTCCGCGACGACGTCCGCGGCTTCCTGCGCGGCGAGCCGGGCATGGTGCCGCGGGTGATGCGCCGTCTGGCGGGCAGCCCCGACCTGTTCACCTCGCCGATGTGTTCGTTGAACTTCCTGACCGCCCACGACGGCTTCACGAAGTACGACCTGGTGGCCTACGACCACCGACACAACGAGGCCAACGGCTGGGACAACACCGACGGCCATCACCACAACCGATCGTGGAACTGCGGGTGGGAGGGCGACGTCGACGTGCCCGCCGAGGTGATGACGCTGCGGCGTCGACAGTTGCGCAACGCGGTGTGCCTGTTGCTGCTCAGCCACGGGGTACCGATGTTCGTCGCCGGCGACGAGTTCGCCCGAACCCAGCGCGGCAACAACAACGCCTACAACCAGGACAACCCGACGTCGTGGCTCGACTGGGACCGAGCGGCCGAGTGGGCCGACCACGAACGGTTCGTAGGTGAGGTGATCGCGCTCCGTGCCGCACATCCCGTGCTCTGGGAGCCCGAGCGTTGGGGGAGCCGTCTGACCATCTTCGGTGCGATCGGTCAACCCGACCTCGGGCACGAGTCGCGCTCGATCGCCTGGTCGGTCGACGGTCTCTACGTGATGGCGAACATGTGGTGGGAGCCCGTCGACTTCACGATCCAGGTCCCGGGTGACTGGCGCCTGAAGATCGACACCGGCATCGAAACGATCGAGTCGGGCACCGCGCCGAGCGATGACGAGCCGGTCGGACCGACGGTTACCGTCGGCCCCCGCTCGATCGTGGTGCTGAGCAGGTAGCACACGGCAAGCAGCCGCGCCGACGTACACGATGTGCCAGGCACATCGTGTACGTCTACGAGTCGAAGCCGAGACCCATCCGATCGAGGGTGCGCAGCCAGGCGTTGCGCTTGCCGGTGCGGTCCTCGTGGTCGAGCGACCAGCGCGTCGCCTGGATCCCGATGAACCGGAACGGTTCGGGCGGGAAGGGCAACGGCTTGTCCTGCACGAAGTCGGTCTTCGTCGCGATCGATTTCCTGCCGGCGAGCAGGTCGAGCATCGTCGACGCGGCGAACCTCGTCGCGGCGACGCCGAGCCCGGTGTAGCCGACGGCGTAGACCACCCGGTTCGACAGCGCGGACCCGAAGAACACCGAGAATCGGGTGCTCGTGTCGATGGCCCCGCCCCAGGTGTGGGTGAACTTGACGTCGTCGAGCTGTGGGAACGTTTCGAAGAAGTGGGCGGACAGCTTGGCCCACGTCTCGGGGCGACTCTCCTTGTCGACCGACACCTTCGAGCCCCAGAAGTAGATGGCGTCGTAGCCACCCCACAGGATCCGGTTGTCGGAGGTGAGCCGGTAGTAGTGGAACTGGTTGGTGATGTCGGAGAGCCCCTGGCGGCTCGCCCATCCGATGCGATCGAGCTGCTCGGACGACAGTGGTTCGGTGACCAGGCAGTAGTCGTAGACCGGCACCATGTACTGACTGATCCGCTTCAGCAGCGGCTTGTCGGCGTTGGTGCCGAGGACCGCGGTGGCACAGCGGATCGTTCCGAGCGGCGTGACGATCGCGACGCCGCGCCCGTCCTTGTCGACCGAGGTTGCCTTGGTGTGCTCGTAGATGCGGACGCCGAGTTCCTCGGCCACCCGCTTGAGTTCCCAGGCGAGTTTGGCGGGATCGACGAGGGCTGCGCGTCCCATCCGGAACAGTCCGCCGGTGTACGTCGGCGAGTCGACCTCGGCGCGCATGGCGTCCTGATCGAGCCACTGCACCGGTTGTCCCATCGAGCGCAACACGTCGTGCTCGTCGCGCAGTTCGTCCAGATAGGAGGGTGGATGGTTGAGGTGAGCGACGTCGATCACGCCGTTGCGTTCGTAGTCGCAGTCCATCGAATACCGCTCGATCGCCGCCTCGATCTCGTCGAGGTTGCGCAGGCCGAGTTCCTCGAGCACGTCGATCTCGTCGGCGTGACGCTCCATCCCGTTGCCGACGCCGTGGGTGAGCGACGCCTCCATGAAACCGCCGTTGCGTCCGCTAGCCGCACCGCCGACCTCGCCCTTGTCGATCAGCACGACATCGCGTGACGGATCGCGCTCTTTGGCGATGACCGCAGTCCACAGTCCGGTGTAGCCGCCGCCCACGACGCACAGGTCGCAGTGCTCGTCGCGGACCAGCGTGGGATTCGACTCGGGGATGTTCGCGCTTTCGAGCCAGAACGGGTACGGCTCTGCATCGGCGATCGCATCGAGGGCTCGCTGGTCGTACGGATGGTCGCTGTTGGCAGATTCGTCACTCATGATCTCACTGGAGTCGATGGTATCCGTCCCGCCGGTGGCGTCGCTGTCGAGCGCAACGAGCACCTACGGTGGCGGCATGGATCTGGGGATCAGCGGCCGCCGAGCCGCAGTGGCGGCGGCGACATCAGGACTCGGGTTGGCGACGGCGGTCGCGCTCGCAAGCGAAGGAGTGCACGTGGCGATCTGCGGTCGGGATCCCGACCGGTTGCACGACGCTGCGGAAACGGTCGGTCAGGGGTGCGTCCCGATCGTTGCGGACGTGTCGACGCCCGACGGCGCGGCGCGATTCGTCGACGAAGCTGCCGATGCACTCGGCGCCGTCGACATCCTCGTGCCGAACGCCGGCGGTCCACCGCCCGGGACCTTCGCATCGACGCCCGTCGACGCCTATCAGGCAGCGCTGGAGTTGAACCTGCTGTCGGTGGTGGCGATGTGCAAGGCCGCGGTCCCGGCGATGCAGGAACGACGCTGGGGACGCGTCGTGGCGATCACGTCGCTGTCGGTCCGTCAACCGATCGCCCAGCTGATCCTGTCGAACACCGCACGGGCCGGCGCAACGGGCTTCCTGAAGACGCTTGCGCTCGAGGTCGCCGACGACGGGGTCACCGTCAACAGCGTCCAGCCCGGTCTGCACCGCACGCCGCGAGTCACCGATCTGTACGGCGAGGACCAGCAGGCGTCGATGCTGATGGGCGACGCAGCCGACTTCGGACAGGTTGTCGCCTTCCTGTGCGGCGAGCCAGCGAAGTTCACGACCGGTGTCCAGCTCCACGTCGACGGTGGTGCCTATCTGGCGCTGCTCTGAGGAGCTGAGCGCTTCGACCCTGCCCGCGAATCGGCCGCGCACCTGGCCAGGCGCTCAGGCGGCGTCCTGCGGGTTCGACGCCAGGTGGCCGGCGGCGTCGATCGGTGCAGGTTCGGAGTAGCCGACCGGCAGTCGCACCGTGCCGACCGACGTGCCGAAGAACACCTGGAAGGCGTGGTAGCCCGTGTACAGCTCGGGTTCGTCGCGCAGGCTGGTGGCGTAGGCCGTGACCACCGCGACGTAGCCGTCGTTGGGGTTGTACTGGTACACAGCGGCCGCCATGTCGTCGGGGCCGCCGCTCTGGGCGAGGTAGGTGGCGGCGCCGATGATCGCGTCTCTCGTGACCGTGGCGTCGCCCGTACAGCACTCGGCCCACGTGGTCGGCAGGAACTGCATGGGTCCGACCGCGCCGGCCGTCGAGACGCCCTGGATGCGTCCCATGCGGGTTTCCTGCAGGTGGATTGCGGCCAGCCAATACCACGGGATGCCGGTGAGGCGCTCGGCGTCGGCGTAGTGGGCGAGCAGGACGTCGACCGGTTCGGGCTCGACGATCGTCCACGCCGGGAGTTCATCGGGGATCGGTTGGGGTGGACGCGACGCGTTGCGTTCCTGGAGGAACTGGCGTGCGCGGGCGACGCCGTCGACTGCAGGGCGCGCCGCAGGTTCGATCGCTGCGAGCACCGCCTCGTCGAGGTCGGGACGGTCCGCCAGCACCCGGAGCACCAGCTGGTACTCGATGCCGGCACGTGCACGTTCGTCGGGCGCAGCCGAGGCGTCGACCATCGTCGCGTGGTT
>JBGTIA010000598.1:0-4306 GCA_041745835.1 Ilumatobacteraceae bacterium
GCCGAACGCGTGCTGCGCACCGGCATCGTCGACGGCGCGACCAAGCGGTGGCTCCTCACACACGCACGTGCCCTCGCCTACCCTTCGCTCGACGAGGGGTTCGGGTTCCCGATCCTCGAGGCGCAGCAGTGCGGCACCCCCGTCGTGGCGAGCACGGCCGGTTCCATCCCGCAGATCGCCGGTGCCGCCGCACTGTTGAGCCCCGCACGCGACGCCGAGGCGCTCGCTGCGAACCTCTATTGGATCGTCAACGACGACGAGATGCACGCCAAGCTCGTCCGCCGCGGGTTCGCCAACGTGCAACGGTTCTCCTGGACGGCGACAGCCGAGCGCTACCACTCGTTGTACGAGGAAGTCGTCGCGCGTGGCTGATCCGCCCGTCGCCGTCGTCTGCGGTGGTGTCGGTGCAGCCCGATTCCTCCGCGGGCTGATCGATGCCGTCGACGACCCTGGGTCGATCTCGGCGATCGTCAACACCGGCGACGACTGTTCGCTGCACGGGCTGGAGATCTCACCGGACCTCGACACGATCGTCTACACGCTCGCCGGGGCCATCGACCCCGAGCGGGGGTGGGGACTCGTCGACGAGACCTGGCGGGCGATGGAATCTCTGGCACGCTTCGAGGCGGTTCGGCCCGCCGGCTCCGCGGCCGCCCCTCGCTGGTTCAACCTGGGAGATCAGGACCTCGCCACCCACTTCTATCGAACCGCTCGCCTCGCCGAGGGGGCCACCCTCACCGAGATCACCGACGAGATCCGCCGCGCCTGGAACGTGCCGATCCGGGTGCTGCCGATGTCCGACGACCGCCTGTCGACGCTCGTGACCGTGGTGGATCCCGACGTGCCGGAGGTCGGTCGGGAGATCTCGTTCCAGGACTACTTCGTCCGGCTGCGCCACGGTGTCCCGGTGGCGTCGATCCGTTTCGTCGGTACCGCAGCCCTGGCCGGAGGGGCCCGGCGGGCGTTGACCGAGGCGTCGTCCGTCGTGATCGCCCCGTCCAATCCGCTCGTCTCGATCGGTCCGATCCGCTCACTCGAGGGCGTCGACCTACTGCTCACCGAGCGGCGTGAGCGCGTTGTCGCGATCTCTCCGATCGTCGGCGGCGTGGCGCTGAAGGGACCGGCCGACCGCATGTTGGCGGAACTCGGCCACGAGCCGAACGTGATGGGCGTCGCCGAGCTGTACTCGCCGATCGCCTCCACCCTCGTGATCGACACCGTTGACGCACGCCATGCCGCTGCGGTCGAGGCGGCCGGGATGCGATGCGTGGTGACCGACACCGTGATGTCGAACCCCGGCGTCGCCCGAGCGCTCGCCCTCGCCGCCATCGCAGCACTCGCCTGAGCAGCACTCGCCTGAGCGTCACTCCAGGAGTCGATCGAGACCGTCGTCGAGGCCGGTCCAGGGCGACCATCCGAGATGAATGCGTGCGCGCACCGGCGACACGGCGAACCGCTGCACGTCGTGGAGGCGGGCAGGACCGTGTGTCGGTTCCAGATCCGCCGCCCCGGGAACGGACGCAGCGACCCTCGACCACAGCGCCGCGATCGAGGTCTGCTCGCCGGTCCCGATGTTGATCACCAACCCACTCCCCCGTCCCGCAGCGCGCACGAGCGCATCGACGACATCATCGATGAACACGAGATCGCGGGTCTGGCGACCGTCGCCGTGCACGACCGGTGCGCGGCCGTTCAGCGCCGAGTCGAGAAGCGCCGCAACGACGCCACCCGTCGGCCGCTGGCGAGGCCCGTAGACGCTGCCGAGCGCCAACGCGGTGAATTCGATGGCGTGCAGGTCGCGGTACGACACGAGCAGATCGACGATCGAACATGCGACGACGCCTCGCACACCGAGTGGTTCGAGTTGCGACGGCTCGCCTTCCTTCGCCGGCAACGTTTTCGTGGTCGGATGCCCGTAGATCGCCGACGCCGGAATCGCCACGACCACCTTCGCCACGCCGTGGAGTCGCGCCGCCTCGAGTGTGCTGAGCGCCGAGATGAACGCGTCGCCCTGCGCTGCTGCGCTCGAGTCGTGTCGCGGAAGCAGCGCAAGGTGGAAGATCACGTCGGGACGTCGGATCCCGATCGACGACGACGCTTCGGTCGAGGCAGCGTCGAGATGATGGATGCGCAACGCTCCGCCAGCGCTGCGCGCCGCAGCGAGGTTGGCCAGCGACCCGACCGTGAGGTTGTCGATCACTTCGACGGTGTGATCCTCGGCCAGCAACCGATCGACGAGGTGCGAACCGATGAATCCGGCTCCCCCGATGACGACGACGTTCACGAAGTCGACCGTAGCGCCACCACCGCCGCCACCAGCCCTGACCCGGTCATGGCCCGGCGTCGGGTGTCACGGCATCGATCAGCCGCTGCCCGTCGGCGACGCGACCGTCGGCACCGACCATCGCGTCGCACACCGTCGCGCCGGCTCCGATGTGGCCCATCACGAGCGATCGCTCGACTGTGGCACCCGGTTCGAGCGAGGCCCCCGGAAGCAGCACCGAATCGATCACCGACGCGCCGGAGCCCACCTCGACGCGGTCGCCCACGATGCTGTGACGGATCGTCGCATCACCGGCAACCATGGCCGACGGAGCGATCGCATCGCACCGCTCGGCGTGCCACTTGCCGTCGAGCAGGTCGAGGTTGGCAGCGCGGTAGAGCGTCGGCACGCCGGCATCGATCCAGTAGTCGTCGGTGGCGACTCCGAAGAGCCCTCCGTCGGCCACGATCCGTTGGAAGGTGTCGCGCTCCACCGAGACCTTCGTGGCCGGCGGGATGCGATCGAGCACGGACGGCTCGAACACGTAGGTCCCGGCGTTGATCAGGTTGCTCGGCTCGGTCCCTGGTGCTGGCTTCTCGACGAACGCCCGCACGGCTCCATCGGCTGCGAGGTCGACCACGCCGAACGCCGACGGATCGTCGACGCCGATCAGATGGAGAGTCGCCTCGGCACCGAACGAGCGGTGGGCCTCGACCAGCGCCGACACGTCGAGATCGGTCATCACGTCGCCGTTCGCCACGACGAACGTGTCATCGATGCCGGCGAACTCGGCGGCGAACTTGACGGCGCCGGCGGTGTCGAGCGGTTCGGGCTCGACCGCGTAGGTGAGCGCGACGTCGCCGCACCGACCGTCCGGGAACGCCTCGATGAACGGCTCGGGTCGGAAGCCGAGGGCCAGGACGACCTCGGTGATGCCACCGCGTCCGAGTCGATCGACGAGTCGGGCGATCATCGGCACGTGACCGATCGGCAGCATCGGCTTCGGCATCGTCAGCGTGAGCGGACGCAACCGCGTTCCGAAGCCGCCGACGAGGACGACGGCGCGCATCAGCCCTCGGTCGTGGGTGTAGCGGTCGTGCCGCTCGGCACGCTGTCCGGCGCCGAACTGTCCGGAACGGTGCCCTCGGGCTCGGAGCCGGTCGGAACCGACCCGGTGAGCTCGGCGCCCGCATCCGCTGACCCGGTCTCGTCGATCGCGCCGAGTTCGGGGAGTCGCGGCGCCCACGGCGGCATCGTCACGTCGGTGTCGTCGGGAACGAACGCGACGGCAACCACCATCTGGTCGCGATCGAGACGGATGTTGTCGAAGTCGGCGATGTAGGTCGTACCGCTGTCGGTGTCGGTGAAGTTGCTCCACACGACCACCTTCAGCTCGGCGTTCTCCTCGGTGCCGTCGACGGTGCAAGTGTCGCCGTCCTCCCAGACCAGGACGTCGTCGCGAGGCGGAACCTGCTCGATGAACTGCTGCTCGAGCGCCACCTGCTGGGACTCCGGGAACGTCAACTTGTCGTTCGTCAACTCGACGCCGTACGTGTCCAGGAACAGACCGAACTTGGCATTGCTGCCGACCGCCGCGGATGTGAACGGGTGCCAGTGGATCAGGCCGTCGTCGTGGCTGTGGACCCCAGTCCGGGCGTACTGCGTGAAGTTCTCGGTGCCCTGCTGCTCGGCGTCGCCGTCGAGCCTGAACCAGGTGTCACAGAGGTAGAAGCCGTAGGCGTGGTGCCAGTGGTCGCTCTGCTGGGGTGCGCCGGACGCATCGACCGAGGGCCGGCTCTGACGGGCGTAGAACACGAGCGACAGCCCGAGCACGACCACGATGGTCACGACCACGGGGAACAGCGTTCCGCCCTGGAACCGGACCTTCTTGCCGGCGCCGGACTTGGCCAGCTTGGCGGCTTTCTTGGTGGAGGACGGGGTGGAGGACGAGGAGGGTGCCACGACCATGAGAGGCTAGCGGCGCCCCGATCGGATGGGGGTTCAGGCCAGCGAACGCAGCAGCTCGTCGTAGGCGACACCGAC
>JBGTIA010000599.1:0-2011 GCA_041745835.1 Ilumatobacteraceae bacterium
GACAGGCGACGCCGGCCGTGGAGCCCTCGGTGCTGACGGCGACCGGCGTGACGTCCTGACTCCGTTACATCAGGGGTCAGACCCAGGATGTAACGGCAGGAGTCGAGGTGGCTCCTTCGGTCGCGACGGCGACCTCGGTGACGTCCTGACGACTGCTTCGCGCTGCCCCTAGGGTCGGCGGGATGCGCATCGTCGACTGCACCACGTTCGTCATCGCCAACCCGCCACCGCACTTCGGCGGGCGCTACTTCATCGTGGTGAAGCTGACGACCGACACCGGTGTCGTCGGCTACGGCGAGATCTACGTGGCGACGTTCGGGCCGCACACCGTCGCAGCGATGGTCGCCGACCTCGCCGACCGCTGGGTGATCGATGCCGACCCGAACCGGATCGAACTGCTGTGGCGCCGCATGTACTCCTCCGGCTACTCGTTGCGCCCCGATCCGACGCTCGTCGGGGTCATGAGTGGCATCGAGATGGCCTGTTGGGACATCGTCGGCAAGGACGCCGGCAAGCCGGTGTACGACCTGCTCGGCGGACGCGTGCACGACCGGATCAGGACCTACACCTACCTGTACCCGGCCAACGGCCGGCCTGACGTGTACACCGACCCGGCGCAGGCGGCCGAGCAGGCTGCGTTCGAGGTCGAGCGGGGATTCACCGCCGTGAAGTTCGATCCGGCAGGTCCGTACACGGCCTTCGACGGTCACCAGCCGAGCCTGGACGACATCGAGCGGTCGGTGGCGATCACTGGGGCGATCCGTGAGGCGGTCGGGTCGAGGGCAGATCTGTTGTTCGGCACCCACGGCCAGTTCACGGCGGCGGGTGCGATCCGCCTCGCACAGCGGTTGGAACAGTTCGATCCGCTGTGGTTCGAGGAACCGACCCAACCCGATCAGCCCGAGGAGATGGCGCGGGTCGCTCGCCAGACGGCGATCCCGATCGCGACCGGCGAACGCCTGACGACGATCACCGAGTTCGCTGCGTTGGCCCGCCATCAGGCAGCGGCGATCTGGCAACCGAACCTCGGCCGGTGCGGCGGGCTGTTGGTGGGGAAGAAGATCGCAGCGATCGCCGAGGCGTCCGGCTGTCAGGTCGCGCCACACCTGTACTCCGGCCCGATCCTCGGTGCGGCCAACATCCAGTTGGCGGCCACGCTGCCGAACCTGCTGATCGTCGAGGGCATCCAGGACTGGGGCGGCTTCCACGCCGAGCTGCTGAGCGTCCCGATCCAGTGGGACGACGGCCACGTGATTCCGTCGCGCGCTCCCGGCCTCGGCGTCGAGTTGAACGAAGCCGTCGCCCTCGCGAACCCCTACCCGACCGACGGCGAGTTGCACCTGACCATGGGCGTGACACCAGGGGTTACATCAGGGGTCAGACCCGCGATGTAATCGTTCGCGATTACATCAGGGGTCTGACCCCTGTTGTAACTAGCGGAAGTCGCGGGACTTCACCGCAGCCGACATGGGCAAGGGTGCGAGGTGGTCGGCGACGATGTTGATGACGCCTTCGCTGCGTTCGAGGCGGCCGCGGATCAGCATCGCCGGCGCTTCCCTCGCAACCTTGCGGAACCTCGCCCAACAGCCCTTCGACACCACGACGTTGATCAGGCCGGTCTCGTCCTCGAGGTTGAGGAACGTCACACCCTGCGCGGTCATCGGCCGCTGTCGGTGGGTGACCACGCCGGCAACCTGCACCGTCGAACCGGGCTCGGGATCCCACAGCTGCGCCGAGGTGAGCACGCCCAGGCGCGTCAGCTCTTCGCGCACGAAGATCGTCGGGTGACCGTCGGGCGACACTCCCGTCGCCCACAGGTCGGCGACTGCCTCCTCGACCGGCGTCATCCCCGGCAGGCGCGGTGCGGCATCACCCGTGACCACACCAGGCAGTCGACCCGGCCGCGACTGGGCCGTGGCCCCGACGGTCCACAGCGCCTCGCGCCGGTCGAGGCCGAAGCACTCGCCGAACAACCCACCGGTCGCCATCGCCTCCAACTGGACGAGCGTCA
>JBGTIA010000600.1:0-5444 GCA_041745835.1 Ilumatobacteraceae bacterium
GTGCGCTTGCGCACCACCACGATAGGGACTGACCGATCCCATCGCAACACCCGAGTGAGATTAGTTGAGTCAGTACGACTCAACTTGTGACTCGATCAACTCAGGGGGCGAGGAATTCGGGCCCGAACGAGTGCGGCAGGAGTTCGGCAACCGTGGTCGACCAGACCACGCCCGATGCCGCGACCGAGTGCACGACGACGTCGGGACCTGCGAATTCGCGAATCCGCTGGCGACACCCTCCGCACGGCGTTCCGGGCTGCTCGCCGTCGGTCACGACGACGATCTCCGCGATCGTCCGTTCGCCTCCGGCGACCATCGACGCGATCGCGCCGGCTTCGGCACACGAGCCCAGCGGATAGGCGGCGTTCTCGACGTTGCAGCCGATGACCACGGTGCCGGACACGGTGCGGATCGCCGCCCCCACCCGGTAGTGCGAGTACGGGCAGTACGCCTGCAGGTGGACTTGTTGCGCTGCTGCCAACAGTTCCGGATCGGGCTCGTTCATGCGGCCATGCTCCCACGCCAGCCCGCTCACCCCCACCCTCCGCCCGCGCGAGCGATGAGCGAAAGAACGCCATCCGGGCGGTTCGCTCATCGCACGGGCGATCGACCGGCCCGCGATGAGCGAGAGGACGGGATCCGGGCGGTTCGCTCATCGCTCTCGCGGTGATCGGGCTCAGAGGTCGGCGAGGCGGTACAGCAGGCCCGTTAGCGACAGGCCGTCGCGGATCCTGGCGGCACGGATCTCGGCGCGCACGGTGTCCCACGACAACCACTCGATCCGTTCGGCCTCGTCCGGGTCGGTCGGGTCACCCACAAGGGTCGCCGACGTCGCGAGGAACACGTTGAACGTCGTGTCGCTCGTGCCGTTGTGGGCGAAGTACGTGGTCAACGGCGTGAGCGGACCTGGCCGCCAGCCGGTCTCCTCCAGCGTCTCCCGGGCACCCGCCTCCTCCGGTGTCTCGCCCGCATCGACCCGCCCGGCCGGGAGTTCCCAGCCCCAGGTGTCGGTGATGAAGCGGTGGCGCCACAACAGCAACACGCCGCGGTCCGGGTCATCGACGACCACTCCCGCCGCCTGCGCCGGCATCCTCAAAACGTGATGCTCGAAGCGGGCGCCGCTCGGCAGTTCGACGTCGACCAGGGTCAGACGCATCCACTCGCTGTCGTAGATCGTCCGTTCCGCGTGCACCGTCCACTCCATGGCTCGCACCCTACGACCCGCCTTTCCCGCGGAACCGGGTTCCGCGAGACCCGGGCGCGGGGAACCGATCAGAGGCCGAGGACGAGCGGGACGACGATCGGGGTGACGATCAGCGTGACGAGGCTGAGCGGTGCGCCGACAGCGGTGAAGTCACGGAACTTGTAGCCGCCGAGGCCGTACACCATGAGGTTGGTCTGGTAACCGATCGGTGACAGGAACGAACACGACGCGCCGATCAAGACGACGATGGCCATCGACCGCGGGTCGAGGCCGGCCTCGGACGCGGTCGCCAGTGCGACCGGCAGCATCAGTGCGGCGGCGGCGTTGTTCGACAGCAGTTCGGTCAGGATCATCGTGGCCACGAGGACCGCCACGAGCCGGCCGACGTCGCCGAACGGGTCGCCGAGACTGCCGAGCAGCGTCGCCATCTCGGCGGCGAGCCCGCTCACCGACACCGCGGTGCCCAGACTGATCGACATCGCGATCGTCAGCACCACGTTGAGATTGACGGACCGACGCGCGTCCGTGACGCTGATCACCTGCGTAGCGACCAGCACGACGGCGGCGAGCAACGACGCCTCCATGAGATCGAGCAGGTTCGTGACGGTCGCAGCGATCATCGCAGCGACGGCGGCGATGGCGACGCCCGCACGTTTGCGGCGCGCTGGCGGAGGCGCGTCGAGCGGGGCGATGACACTGAAATCGCCGTGCCCCCGCCACTGACGTTCGAACTCGGGCGTCGCCAACACGAGCAGGACGTCGCCGGGTCGCAGCACGACGGTGCCCAGCTTTCCGGGCAGCTCGTCGTCGTGGCGCCGTATCGCGAGGACCGCAGCGTCGTACCGGGCGCGGAATCCCGCCTCACGCAACGTGGCGCCCGCCAGCTCCGAGCGCTCAGACACGACCGCTTCGAACAACCCGGCATCCGGACGATCACCGGCCCCGACGAGATGGGCGTCCTCCGCACTCGACAGCCCGCGGATCTCGATCAGATCCACGATGTCGACGACATCGCCTGCGAAGTAGCACAGGTCCCCGGCGCCGAGAACCGTGCCGGGACGAGCGGGCACGACGTTTCCCGCGCGTTCCACGCCGGCCAGGAAGACACCCTGCAGGTGTCGCAAGCCGGCGGCGTCGACCGTCTGGCCGACGAGCGGCCCGCCGGGATCCACGCGCAGCGCAATCGTGTACGGCTGCGCAGCAACGCCAGCGTCGTGTCCTGCGCCACGACGATTGCGCAACAGCCGGGGTGCGGTGAACACGAGAACTACGATGCCGACGGCTGCAACCGGGAGGCCGACCCCGGTGATCTCGAAGACGCCGAGCGGGTCTCCGCCCTGTGCAACGAGCAGGTCGGAGACCACCAGGTTGGTCGAGGTGCCGATCACCGTGATGACACCGCCGAACACTGCTGCGTAGGACAGCGGGATGAGGTAGGGCGAGGCCGAGACGCCCGACCGACGGCACCAGGTGACGACACGAGGTGCGGCAAGCGCCACCAACGGCGTGTTCGGCAACACGGCCGAGAGCGCACCGCTGACAACCGCAAGGCGTCCGACGCGTGCCCGACTCTGCTCCGCAGCGCTCGACGCCACTCGATTCGGCGACCCGTCGAGCACCCGATCGATCAGCGGCGACAAGGCGCCGGTGACCGTGGCGGCGCCGGCGAGCACGTACAGCGCGGCGATCGTGATCGGCGCGCTCGCCGCGAACCCACTCAGCGCCTGATCCTGGTCGACCACCCCGGCCAGCAACAGCGCGCCCACAGCAGCTGCCATCCCGGCCACCACCGGCACCCGATCGGTGGCGAGGATACTGAACGTGACGACGAGCACGACGAGCGTGATCCACGCCTCGGCGGCCATGGTCAGCTCACGTCACGCCGTCGGTCCGAGCAGCATCCCGGCGGCGACGGTCTGATTGCTCGACTCGTCGATCAGGATGAAGCTCCCGGTGGCGCGGTTCCGGCGGTACTCGTCGTAGAACAGCGGCGCCGTGGTGCGCAGGGCCACCCGCCCGATCTCGTTCAGACCGAGCGACGTGGCCGACTCGTCGCGGTGCAGGCTGTTGATGTCGAGGTGGTACCGGAGGTCGGTCACCATGGCGCGGGCCGTCTGCGTGGTGTGCTTGACGGTGTAGACGGACCGAGCGGACAACGTGGCGTCGCGATCCATCCAGCACACCATCGCCTCGACGTCCTGTCCGACGTTCGGCCGGTTGTTCGGTCGACAGATCATGTCGCCGCGGGAGATGTCGATGTCGTCGCTGAGGGTGATCGTGACGGCCCGGTGCGGCGTCGCTTCGGCCTGCGGGCCGTCGGCGGTGTCGATCGATGCGATGGTCGAGCTGAAGCCCGATGGCAACACGACCACCTCGTCGCCGGGCCGCAGGGTGCCGCCGGCCACGGTGCCGGCATAGCCGCGGTAGTCGTGGCTCGTTCGTTGCGGCCGGATCACGTACTGGACCGGGAACCTCACGTCGATGAGGTTGTCGTCGGAGCCGATGTAGACGTGTTCGAGGTGATGGAGGAGCGACGGGCCGTCGTACCAGCTCATGTGCATCGAACGGTCGACCACGTTGTCACCCGAGAGGGCCGAGACCGGGATGAACGTCACGTCGCGCAGTTCGAGTCGCCCCGCGAACTCGGTGAACTGGGCGCGGATCTGCTCGAAGCGGTCCTCGTCCCAGTCGACGAGGTCCATCTTGTTGACGCAGATCACCAGGTGCGGCACGCCGAGCAGCGAGACCAGCAAGCTGTGGCGCCGGGTCTGCTCGACGACCCCGTACCGGGCGTCGACGAGCAAGATGGCGAGGTCGGCGGTGGAGGCGCCGGTGATCATGTTGCGCGTGTACTGGATGTGCCCGGGGCAGTCGGCGATGACGAACGACCGCTTCGGCGTGGCGAAGTAGCGGTACGCGACGTCGATGGTGATGCCCTGTTCGCGCTCGGCCCGCAGCCCGTCGGTGAGCAGTGCGAGGTCGACGTAGTCGTCGCCGCGTCGTCGCGACACGGCCTCGACGTGTTCGAGTTGGTCCTCGAAGATGCTCTTCGAATCGTGCAGCAGCCGACCGATGAGCGTCGACTTGCCGTCGTCGACGCTGCCGACCGTGGCGAACCGCAACATCTCGATCTCTCCGGTGGCCATCAGAAGTACCCCTGCCGCTTGCGGTCTTCCATCCCGGCCTCGCTGATGCGGTCGTCGGCGCGGGTGGCCCCGCGTTCGGTCAGCCGGGCCACCGAGGTCTCGGCGATGACGTCGTCGATCGTCGTGGCCGATGACTCGACCGCTGCGGTGCAGGTGGCGTCGCCGATGGTCCGGAAGCGCACCAACTCCTCGAACGGCTGCTCGCCGTCGGCGAGCTCGAGGAAGGGGGTGACCGCCATGAGCATCCCGTCACGACGCACGACCTCGCGACGGTGGGCGAAGTACAGCGCCGGCAGCTCGATGTCGCGTTCGGCCGCGAAGCGCCAGATGTCGAGCTCGGTCCAGTTCGAGAGCGGGAAGACCCGGAAGTGCTCGCCGCGGCGATGTCGCCCGTTGTACAGCTCCCAGACCTCGGGCCGCTGGTTCTTCGGGTCCCACTGCCCGAACTCGTCCCGGAAGCTGAACACACGTTCCTTGGCACGCGAACGCTCCTCGTCGCGGCGGCCCCCGCCGAAGACCGCGTCGAAGCCGTGCTGGCTGATCGCATCCAGCAGGGTGACCGTCTGCAGCGTGTTGCGAGAGGCGCCGGGCCCGGTCTGCTCGACCACCCGGCCGGCGTCGATCGACTCCTGGACCGACGCAACCACCAGGCGGACCCCGAGCTCGTCCACCACACGGTCGCGGTACTCGATCAGATCATCGAAGTTGTGTCCCGTGTCGATGTGCATGACGGGGAACGGCACCCGCGCCGGATGGAACGCCATCACGGCGAGTTGGAGCATGACGACCGAGTCCTTGCCGCCGGAGAACAGCAGTACCGGGTTCTCGAACTCGGCTGCGACCTCACGAATGATCGAGATGGCCTCGGATTCGAGCCGGTTGAGTTGGCTCGTCGTCACGGCGCGGTCCTCACGCTGCACTCCTCGTCGTCGGTCGTGTCGGATCGGAATCCCGATCGGACAGGTCGACTTTATCGGGCGGGACGCGCGAGTCGCGAAGAGATCGTCAGCCGCGGCCCGTGTTGGGGCGCTTGCCGTGATTCGCCTTCGAGCGGCGCGCCCGCGCCTTGCGCTTGCTGGTCTTCTTCGACATGG
>JBGTIA010000601.1:0-7260 GCA_041745835.1 Ilumatobacteraceae bacterium
TGCCGGCCCATGCGTACGCCGCGCCCGTTGCTGTCGCCAGTTCGGCGGGACGCGTCAAGAGCTGTTCGGTGGCGATGACGCTGTGCGCGGCCGCGAGTGCGGAGGTGACATCCCCGCGTCCGAGCGACACGTTGATGCTCAGCGGCATCGCAACGATTGGGTCGAACGTCGCCGGCGCGACGCCAAGGGCGGTGTCGAGCCATTCCTGGGCCTCGTCGTACCGGCCGGTGAGGTAGTGGTACCAGCCCCACAGCAATCCGCAGGCGGTGTCGGTCGCGGCGGCGGGGCCGATCTCATCGAGCAAGCTGCGCAATGTGCGGATCTGACCTTTGCCCAGCAGATCCGGGCCGACGATGCGCATCAGCCCGATCGCTTCTGCGATGTCGCCGGCCGCGAGATGGTGTGCAACCGCTCCTGCATGGTTGTGTTGCGATTCGAACCACGTTGCCGCGCGGTGATGCAGCGTAGGAATCCGTTCGGGGAACTGACGTTGAGCTTCGATCACGAGCAGATCGCGAAGGAGGTGGTGGTACCGGAACCACTCACCGACATTGTCCAGGCGCACGACGAGCTGATTCTGGTTCGCGGTCGCCGTCAACCACTCACGCCCGCCGATCGACGCAGTGACTGCGTCGACCAGTGGACCGGTCAACCGGTCGAGCACGGAGGTTTCAAGGAGACGATGGCGATCGTCGGTGTCCATTGTGGCGAGGAGCTCGTCGCTGAGATAGCTCACCACGAGTTGATTGTCGCCGCGGAACGCCTCGACGAACCGGGTGGTATCCGGTGCTCGATCGAGTGAGATGCCAGCGAGCACCAGTGCCGCAGCCCACCCTTCGGTGCGGGCACACAGTTCGTCGATCAACGTCGACGACAAGGCTGCGCCGACCGTTCCCAACAACGAAACGGCCTCGCTTGCGGCAAAGCGAAGTTCCTCGGCACGGACCTCGGTGACCCGATTGCGCACGCGCAGCTTGCCGAGGCGAAATGGCGGGTCAATACGGGTGGAGAGCACCAGCGTCAACTCCGGGGGGCACAGGTCGATGAGGTGTTCCACTCCCCGGTGCACGCCGGCGTTGTCGACCAGGTGGTAGTCGTCGATGACGACGATGAGCCGTTCGTTGTCGTCGACCAGTGCGTTGACGAACGCCGGGACGATCGCTCGGTCGTCTCCCCCTGATCCATGGACCAGTGGCGTCAACCGGTTCGCTAGGTCAGGGCGTGGACGTCCGATTGCCGCGACAAGCGACGACCAGAAGCGAGCCGGATCGGAATCCGCACCCTCCACCTGCATCCAAGCCAACCGTTGCGAATGTCGAGCTCCCCAAGCTGCGAGCAACGTCGACTTGCCGGACCCGGCGGGCGCACTGGCGAGGACCAGAGGAATGTGGCGTTCGAAGCCATCGTCGAGGATGACGTCGAGTCGTGTGCGTGCGACGAGGCGCGTGGGCGGCGCGGGCGGCCGCACTTTGGTTGCCGCGATTCCGAACTCAGCGTCGCCGGGCATCTCGATCGACCCTAACCCTTGCGAAGTCACCCGGGTGAGAAGCCCGATGAGGTGAGGCGCCCTCACACCATCCGATGAGACGGTGAAGCCATGTTCGAGCCAACCACCTACGAGATCGTGATTCGGGGACGGGCCGACGCTCGGGTCCTGCATCCACTCCTCGACGACTTCACCTGTGACCACACCGACGACGGCGTCACCCGTCTGATCGGCCAGATACACGATCCCGCACACCTCCACGGCGTCGTCGCCCACCTGACCTCGATGAATGCCGAGCTCGTCTCCATCGCGCCCGTCGAGCCGCCCGCGACAGTACCGCTGCCCATCGATCTCACACCCAACACCAACCAGGAATGGACCCCATCATGATCACCGTCTCAGGACTCACCAAGCAGTACGGCGACCGCGTTGCCGTCGACGACATGACCTTCGAGGTCGCATCCGGGCGTGTCACCGGCTTCGTCGGACCGAACGGCGCCGGCAAGTCGACCACCATGCGAATGATGGTCGGGCTCACGCGACCAGACCTCGGCGACGTCCGCTATCACGGCGTCTCCTACACACGAATGCTGCAGCCAGCCCGCGTGGTCGGCTCGGTGCTCGATGCGCGATGCATGCATCCAGGACGGACCGCCAGGAATCATCTGCGCGCCACCGCCGCACTCAGCGCCATCCCCGCTCACCGGATCGACGAAGTGCTCGGAGAGGTCGGACTCGAGAGCGCCGCCGACCAGCGCGCCGGCAGCTTCTCGCTTGGCATGCGCCAACGCCTCGCCCTGGCCGGCGCCCAGCTCGGCCAGCCTGAAGTCCTGCTGCTCGACGAGCCCTCCAACGGCCTCGACCCCGATGGCATCCGCAGGCTGCGCCACTCGCAGAGCGCATTCGCCGCCAACGGCGGCACCGTGTTCGTGTCGAGCCACCTGATCGGTGAGCTCGAGATGTTCGCCGACGACCTGATCGTGGTCGGCGCCGGCAAGTTACTTGCCGCCGAATCGGTCGCGAGCACGCTTGCTCGCGGACAGTCCACCGTCGTCGTCCACACACCCCAGGCTGCCGAACTGGCGGGCCTGCTCCACAGCGGCGAGACCGAAGTGGGGGTGTCCGGCGACCGCCTGTCGATCCGCGGTGCGACGACGGCGACAGTGTCGAAGATCGCGTTCGACCACCGAATTCACGTCGTCGAGATCACCGAGACCTCGCGATCACTCGAAGAGATCCTTCTCGACATGACCGGCGCCGTCGCCGAGTTCGCGTCCGCCTGACCTATTCACCGACACCCACCGCACCGACCAACGAAGGAACCACCATCATGACCATCGTCACCACCCCCGCCACGTCCGCGTCCAACTCCGCCCACCTCCCGTCGCCAGTCCGCCACGTCACCGAGCGAACCCGACGCGACGACATCTCCTCGATCCCCACTGGGCTGCGAAGCGAATGGATCAAGTTGTCGTCGCTTCGGTCCAACGTGACGATCCTTGCGCTGACTCCGGTCATCGGAGTTCTGCTGTCGTGGATCCTGGCGACCTTCGTCAAGACCGATCCCGACACGAACTTGCCGTTCACGATTGGCGAGACGTTCATCTTCTCGACGTGGCTCACGACTGTTCTCGCCGCGGTCATGGGCACATTGATGTTCACCTCCGAAGTCCAGCACGGAACCGTCGCGACCGCGGTAGGAGCCCAACCGGCACGGTGGGTCACCATCGCAGCCAAGTCCACCGTCGCGGCTTGCTTCGGTCTGGCGATGGGTGTTCTGGGGATGATCGGTGGCCTCAGCGGCGCAGTGCTCGGCGGGCTCGAACGAGGCGACACATCAGGCGTGGCAACGACCGCTTTGTGGGGTCTGCTGCTGACCACACTCGCACCGGTATTCGGCCTCGGCGTCGGCATGATCCTGCGCCACAGTTCCGCAGCGGTAGCGGTCCTGCTCGTCTGGGCCTTTGTCCTGGAGAACCTGGTACGCACCCTCATCCCAGCAAACGCCGCTCGACTCATGCCATTCAGCGCCGCCGGCGGAATGCTCGGCATCACACAAGCGACCGACACACCCGAAACAATCGCCGCCGGGCTGAGCCAAGCGCAGAACGCGTTGCTCTTCGGCGGCTACACCGTGGCACTGCTTACTGTCGGAACGACACTCTTCTACCGGCGTGACGTGAACTGACCATCGCCACCACCCTCGAGCGCAATGGACCCGAGCCCATGGGCTCGGGTCCTGCGACGCGCCACTGGCAATCCGCATCTGGTCGCCGCAGGCAGTCTCCAGACCGAAGTGAATTCACGGGTGCAGATGGGTGCGTTCGCCGTGAGGACCGAACACAGCGATCACATCGACCGCACCGCCGATCGCCCCGAACCAGTGAGGCGTCAAAGTACTGAACTCCACCGCTTCGCCAGCTTCGATAGCAAGATCTTGTCCGCCGAGCAGGAGCCGCATTCGCCCGTCGAGGACGTACATCCAGTCATGGCCGTCGTGCACCCGCAGTGACTCGGGCGGCTTTCGCCGCTTCGCTGTGATATGGATCTTGAAGGCGCGAAGCCCACCCGCCTGGCCACGATTGGTGAGGGGCCACATGGTCAGCCCGTCGCGCGTCGTTGGTTTACCCCGAACCCGCGGATCAGCCGGAGCGGAACCACCGAGTAGATCGTCAGCACTGACACCCAACGCCGACGCGAGACCGGGGATGTGATCCAGCGCGAGACGGCGCTTGCCCGACTCGAGCCTGCTCAGCATCGAGATATCGATGTTCGCCCGTTCGCTCACCTGGAGCAGGGTCAGCCCCTGCTCGATGCGAAGTTCGCGCAGCCGCCGGCGTACCCGTGCCTCCAACCGCTCGTCTGCGTCGTTTGCCTGCATGGCAAACTATATTGCCAGGGCATCACGTGGGGGTCAAACTCGATCCATGGACCTGAAGACATCTCGAGCCAGACCGGTGAACACGGACGGTCGCTTCGCTGCCTTTGAAAACCGAAACTTCCGCCTCTACTTCGTCGGGCAGACCGTCTCGAGTATCGGGTCGTGGACACAGGCACTCGCCGTCATCTGGCTCGTGCTGGACATCACCAACCGCAGCGATCGGCTCGGCGTAGCAACAGCACTCCAGTTCCTGCCGATGCTGTTGCTCGGTGCGCCCGCCGGCGTGCTGGCGGACAAGTTCGACAACCGACGCCTTCTCCTCGCAACGTCCACCATGTCAGCACTGATCGCGTTGACATTCGCAGTGGTTGTGGCCACAGGCCACATGAACATCTGGTGGATTTATGTGCTCACGATGACCCTGGGTCTGGTGCTGGCTGTGGAACGTCCGGCCATGCAAGCCATCTTGTTCCAGCTGGTCGGCGCAGAGTTGCTACCGAGCGCGGTGGCAACGAACAGCACAATCAACTCGATGTCGCGCCTCATCGGCCCCGCCATGGCAGGGGCACTCATTGCGACCGTCGGCGTCGAAACATGCTTCGTCATCAACGCTGCGTCGTACATCGTGGTCATCAGCGCTTTGCTCGCGTTGCGGCCGAACGAACTCGTTGATCGACCCCTCGTCGGGTCGACCAAGGGCAGGTTGCGTGAGGGATTTGCCTACGTGCGCACGCACCCCGACGTCGCCCGACCCCTGATGGTCATGGCAGTCGTTGGGACGGTGGCGTTGAACTTCCAAACCACGTTTCCGTCGATGGTGCGCTTCGGGTTCGATCGTGGGGCGGGATCGGTGGGCCTCGCAATGAGCGTCAGTGCCATCGGCTCCATCATCGGGGGCATCTACATCGCCGGGATCAAGCCGCGCCCCCGTCGGACGCTCGCCATCGCCTTGGCGGGCTTCGCCGCAGCTTGCCTCGCGCTATCCATCACCCCTGGATTCTGGCCATTCGTCGCAATGAGCATCCTGTTGGGATTCGCGTCGGCATCGTTCCAATCGGTGAACACGGTCGTACTGCAACAGGCCACCGAGCCAGCGGTGCAGGGACGGGTCATGGCCCTTCACCAAATGGCACTCTTCGGCACCACACCGATCGGCGCCCTACTCATGGGCTGGGTCATCCAAATCTCTTCACCCCGAGTCCCCTTCGCACTCGGCGGACTCGCTGCGCTGCTCTGCGCAGCAGCGGTGGCAGGTCGCCAGCGGGCGGCACAGGCACCTGGACTGAGTCAGCGCCGACGCCGCCGACGTCAAGGCACTCGATTGGCCCTATGAGCGACGCGTACTTCGTTGACCCCTCCCGGCCTGGCCGCGCTGCAATTCCGGCTCACTCGGCTAGGTCGACGGCGCCGAGATGCCGCTCGCAACGCGACTGTCGCCCGGCGCTGGTTCGGCGACGGTCGTCGGATGATGCAGTGTGCGCGCCTGGGCCGGTCTGCAGCGGCTGTTCGAGGCCGAACGTGGGCATTTTGCGTTGCGAAGTGTGGCGCCCAGGGCGGGCGAGGCCCAGGGTGCAACGGCGACGCGGAGATGGTTGAGCTCGACGAGATCGAAGACACGGGCAGTTGACGGTCGGAGCTTTCACGTCGGCGAATCAATCAACCGTTTCGTAGGGACCTCTGCGATCGCCTCGATCTCGATCATCGCTTCGGGGGTGTAGAGGGCCTGTACTGCGACGATGCTGTCCGCTGGATACGGCGCAGCGAAGTACTTGCGGCGAAGCTCCACGACCTCGCCGAAGTTGCTCATGTCGGTCACGAAGATCGTCACCTTGGCAACCGTGCGCAGGCTGGCATCTCCCGCTTTCAGTGCTCGTTCAAGGTTGGCGAAGGCACGTTCGCCCTGCGCACGGAAGCCTCCTTCGACGAGGCGGCCGTCGTCGTCGTACCCAGCTTGCCCAGAGATGAACAGCAGATTCCCGGCGCGAATGCCTTGGGACAGGAGGAATGGTTCATAGGGATCAGGGCTGGTCGTGATGCGCTCGAGTGTCATTGGTTCTCCTTGTGGTCGCGGGGTATTGGTGCACGATGATCCGGTCATCTGGCATCGCGCTGTCGCGCCTCTGTTGCGCCGGATGCCGGCGCCATGGACCTGGGTGGTCATGTCGCGCGCGTGCTCTTCTTGCCGACGCCGCGGACGGTGCGCCGAACGACGGCGGCGAAGGTGACGAGTTGCACGGTGGCGGCGAGCAACGACGCAGTGAGCTCGAAAGCGGAGCGCGCTGACTCCAATCGGCGCACGGCGCTTGTGGGACGAGGCCTGTCCATCACGCAACCAGTCGTCTTGCTGGGTCCGGTTGGTCGACGATGCACCGGCAGGTCGCAATGACGCAACGTGCCGTGTCCGCGATCGTTGTGCTGCCTGCCCTGTCCCTCGTGCTGACGATGAACGCGGCAGGGACGAGGGCAGCAGCTCCGGTGAGCACGCCGGCCCCGTAGCCGGTGGTGCTGATGATGACCGAGACGCCGATGAAGGCCACACCGGCGACTCCGTGCGACAGGCCCATGATCATGCCCGAGGCCGTGGCTGCGCGTTCGGGAGCTTCGTTCTGGGCGGCGACGAGCAGCAATGGGATTGCTGGCCCGATGAGGAGGCCGGTGAAGAGGAGCGCAGCGAACGAGGCCGTCGTTGCGGGTGCTGTGAAAGCGAGCACGCTCGCAGGGATCGTTGCAGAGAGTAGCGACAGGCGGAGGAGGCGACCGGAGCCGACACGGCCGGCCAGGCGTCCGGCGATGACCCCACCCGCTGCGGCGGCCAGTGCAAAGGTCGCCAATGCCCACCCGATGGCCGAGTCGGTCGTGGAGCGACCCGGTTGATCGGCGATCCATCGAGGCA
>JBGTIA010000602.1:0-1891 GCA_041745835.1 Ilumatobacteraceae bacterium
GACGACGACGGCGTCGTGGTCGGGAACGCGTTGGGCCAGGATCCCCGCGAGCTTGCGATCCCCGAACAGCACGTCGTTCGGCCATTTGAGTCCGATGGCGCGAGCTGCGTCGGCGCCGACGAATCGTCTGACCGCAGCAACGGTGGCGATGCCGATGCGGTGGGTCGCCTCGGCGGGAACGGCGGGGATCGGGGCCACGACCATCGACACGAGTAGGTTCGCACCCGCAGGGGCATCCCATCGTCGGTCGAGCCGACCCCGGCCCGCCGTCTGGTGGTCTGCCGCCAGCACGGTCCGTTCGGACGCCGTTCCCGCCGCCACCGAGGCGATCAGGTCGGCGTTCGTGCTCCCCGTCTCGTCGACGTGGCGAACGTCCCAGCCCGACGGCCACTCCGACGACGCCCAGATGTCTTCGTCGGCGCCCACGACCCCTACATTGGCACTCGTGCTCAAGAAGATCCTGATCGCCAACCGTGGCGAAATCGCCGTCCGAGTCATCCGCGCTGCTCGAGAGATGGGTATCCCCACCGTGGCGGTGTATTCCGAGCTCGACCGCAACGCCCTGCACGTGCGCCTCGCCGACGAGGCGTACGCCCTGGGCGGGCAGACCGCCGCCGAGAGCTACATCAACACCGACGTCATGCTCGACGTGATCGAGCGCAGCGGGGCCGATTCGGTGCACCCCGGCTACGGGTTCTTCTCCGAGAACGCCGAATTCGCACGCGCAATCGCCGAGCTCGGCGTCGAGTTCATCGGTCCGCCCCCGAGCGCCATGGACGAGATGTCCGACAAGGTGTCCAGTCGCCTCGCCGCCATCCGCGGTGGCGCACCGGTCGTGCCCGGGACCACCGAATTCGCGAAGGGCGCCGACGACATCAAGAAATTCGGCAACGAGTTCGGCTGGCCGGTCTGCATCAAGGCGGCGTTCGGCGGTGGCGGCCGTGGCATGAAGGTCGTGCAGACCGAGGCCGAGGTCGACGACGCGATGGCCAGCGCCCAGCGCGAGGCGAAGGCGTTCTTCGGCCGCGACGAGGTGTACGTCGAGCGATACCTCACCTGGCCCCGCCACGTCGAGATCCAACTGGTGGGCGACAAGCACGGCAACTGCGTGTGGATCTCGTCGCGTGACTGCTCGGCCCAGCGGCGCCACCAGAAACTCGTCGAGGAGGCACCGGCGCCGAATCTTCCCGACGGCGTCGAGCAGGCGATGGGGGAAGCGGCGGTGAAGGCGGCGAAGGCCGTCGGCTACTACGGCGCCGGCACCGTCGAGTTCATCTTCCAGGACGGCGACTTCTTCTTCCTCGAGATGAACACCCGCCTGCAGGTCGAGCACCCCGTCAGCGAGATGATCACCGACATCGATCTCGTCGAATGGCAGATCCGCGTCGCCGCCGGCGAAGAACTGCCGATGACGCAGGCCGAGGTCGACGCCGCTCGGCGCGGTCACTCGATCGAGATCCGCATCAACGCCGAAGACGTCGCCGAGGGCAAGTTCCTCCCGTCGCCCGGCCCGATCACGAGACTGCTCGCGCCGGACGGGTTCGGCGTGCGCTTCGATTCCGGCTACCACTCGGGCGACGAGATCAGCCAGTACTACGACAACCTCGTCGGCAAACTCGTCGTGTGGGGTCGCAACCGTGAGGTCGCGATCGCCCGCACCATTCGGGCGCTCGACGAGCTGGTCGTCGAAGGCGTCGCCACCACGATCCCTGCCGACCTCGCGATCCTGAAGCATCCCGACTTCGCGGCAGTCACGCACTCGACCAAATGGGTCGAGGAGGTGCTCGACCTCACCGGCATCGGCGGCAAGTCCGAGCCCAGCGCCCCCGAGTTCGACGATGCCGACGCCGAACCGCTCGTCAAGCGCTCGCCGACGGTCGAGGTGAACGGC
>JBGTIA010000603.1:0-1974 GCA_041745835.1 Ilumatobacteraceae bacterium
CGACCTGTGCGCGCAGTTCGGGGTCGATGCGGCTGCGGACGAACGATGCCTGCGCGGTGTCGGAGTAGACGATGGCGTCGACGTCCTGGGCCCGGATGGCACCCGTCGAGGAGGCGATCAGGCCGTCGAGCAACCCGCCGAGAAACATCAGCAGGATGGCGATCAGCGTGAGGATCACCGCGGCGGTCGAGAACCGGCCGGGCCGACGGCGCAGCTCGGTGAGGGCGAGCTTCACGATCCCACTCCCTGGCCGGTGGTGGCTTCGATCGGATCGATCGCGAGCACCCGCCGTGCGGCGACGAGCGAACTCACCAGGCCGAGCCCGAGCAGCAGCACCGACCAGAACACGACCGCGCCGGTCTCGAAGTTCAGCGCGATGCCACCGAGCGCGCGCTGCGACAGCGGGTAGTAGAGCAGCGTGCCGATGATCAGCCCGGCGCCGATGATCACGACCACCTGGATCAGCAGCGACGACACGAGCCGACTCGCCGGGGCCCCGATCGCTCGAAGGAGCGTGAGTGAGTTCGCCTTCTGGAACGTGACGATCAGGAAGAAGAGCCCCGTCACGCACGGCACCACGAGGCCGTACAGCAGGAAGATGATGTTGAACGACTGCTGCACCTGCGCCACGCCGGGGGTTTCGGCGGCAGCATCCTGTCGGGTCAGCGCATCGAGGTCGAGCGACTGATCGTTGATCGACGCGACGGTCGCCTCGGGTGTGAACCCATCTGCCGGGACCACGCCGAGCACGTTCGGCAGCGGGGTACCGGCGTCGGGGTTCACGCTGGCCACGGCGTCGACGTAGGTGTCGAACGACGTGAACAACGTGGGCGCCACGTTGAGCTGGGCGTCGGCGGCGAGGCCGACGATCTCGATCCGCTTGCCGCCCGGGAGCAGGGTGACGGACTCACCGATGTCGTAGCCGAGGCGCACGTCGGCGTCGCTCACGACCGCTTCGTCGTCGGCGACGGGAAGGCGGCCCTCGATCACCTCGGTCGGCGCGCCGATGCCCTCGCCATCGGCGCCGAGCTCGTAGCCGATGATCGTCGTGTCGAACACCTCACCGTCGGCGTTTCCGCTCGGCTGGCCCGTGAAGGTGCCCTGACCGATGCGTCCGACGTCGCCGGTGCCGGGCGCGGCGAGCACCTGGTCTTGCATCTGAGGTGTGATCACGCTGCCCTGGATCACCCGCTGGCCGTCGACGCTGTAGACGAGCACCGGTGCGTTCTGCTCGCGGATGGCTCCGATGAAGCCGGTGATCAATCCGTTCTGCAGCGACTGCTGGAACAGGATGAGGAAGACCAGCAGGGCGATCGCAGCGACGAGCAACGCGAAGCGGACCTTGGCGCGAGCCATCTCCTTGAACGCGAGGAACATCGAATCTGGACGCTAGCGAACCTGGATGTCGAACCGCCCGCTGTGTCAGGCTTCAGCGATGGACTATCCGGTTGCGCTGTACCTGCAGGACGCCCACGACATCCGCGAGGGGATCGAACTCGTCCGCTACGCCGAGGCCCAGGGTTTCGATGCCGTCTGGCAGGCCGACAGCCGACTCGTGCGTGACGCAGTGGTTCCGATGGCTGCGTTCGCCGCCACCACCGAGCGGATCAAGATCGGCTCCGGCGTGATCGATTGCTGGACGCGCAACCCCGCTCGGCTCGCGTCCACGTTCTCGACACTCGACGACCTTGCCCCGGGCCGGATGATCTGTGGGCTGGGTGCGTGGTGGGATCCGCTCGCTGCGAAGGTCGGCATCGATCGCAGCCGTCCGCTCAAGGTCATGCGCGAAGTCGTCGAGGCGGTCCGAGCGCTGCTGAACAATGAGACCGTCACGATGGACGGCTACCACGTGCACCTCGATGGCGTGGAGCTCGACTACGTGTACCAGGAGCGCCGAGCGAAGGACGTGCCGATCTACATCGGTGCCACAGGCATGCAGATGATGGAACTCACCGGCGAGATCGCCGACGGCGC
>JBGTIA010000604.1:0-6502 GCA_041745835.1 Ilumatobacteraceae bacterium
GGCGGCGAACGACGCTTCGTGGCGATCGTCACCGGCCTGACCCTGCTGGTCGCCGCCACCCCCCTCGTGGCGCTGGTGGTGCGTTCGTTGTCGACGCCGACGGGATGGTCGACGAACGCATGGACCGACCTCGGACGCACCGAGATCCGCCCCGGGATCCGCATCGGTATCGATCCGGGCGATGCGATCGTCAACTCGCTGGCCAACGCCGCATGGGCGACGTCGTTCGCGGTGGTCATCGGCGCACTCGCCAGCCTCGCCATCGTGGCAGCGGGGGGCATCGGCCGGGCCCTCGACGGCGGCCTGATGCTGCCGCTCGCCACGTCGGCGGTGACCATCGGCTTCGGGATGCTGATCACGTTCGACACCGACCCGGTCGACTGGCGGGCATCGTGGTGGCTGGTGCCGGTCGGCCACGCGCTGATCGCGGTGCCGTTCGTGGTGCGAACCTGCGTCGGAGTGCTGCGATCGGTCGACCCGTCGATGGGAGACGCTGCCGCCACGCTCGGAGCGTCGCCGGTGCGTGCGTGGCGGGCGATCGTGGTCCCCTACCTCTGGCGGCCGCTCGCCGTCGGTGCTGCACTCGCTACTGCGATTTCGCTCGGAGAGTTCGGGGCGACGAGCTTCCTGTCACGCTCGGGCGGCGAGACGATGCCCGTCGCCATCGAGCAACTGCTGGGACGGACCGGCTCCGCGCTCCAGGCGCAGGGCTTCGTGCTCGCCACGCTGCTCGCTGCGACCACGGTCGTGCTCGTCGTGATCGTGGAGCGGGTGCAGTCGTCCCCGGCGGACCGGGAGCGGTGATGAACGACCAACCGGGACTCGACGTCCGCGACGTCACCGTGTCGTTCTCGGTTCCCCGCGCCCGGGTCTCCCGGAACCAAGATCACGAGTGCGACCCGGTGCTCGACGGCGTGACGCTGTCGGTCCGCGCCCGGGAGGTCGTGGCGCTCCTCGGGCCGTCGGGCAGCGGGAAAAGCACGTTGCTCAGGGTGATCGCTGGAATCATCGCCCCGGACCGGGGTCGCGTGCTCGTGCACGGCGTGGACGTGACCGAGCTGCCGACACACGTGCGCGGGGTCGGCATGGTGTTCCAGGACAACCAACTGTTTCCCCACCTGTCGGTACACGACAACGTGGCGTTCGGCCCGAAGATGACTGGCGCGACACGTGCGGAACGAGCCGAGCGGGCCACTCGTTGGTTGCGTCGGGTCGGCCTGGAGGGTTTCGAGGATCGGCGCGTCACTGACCTGTCCGGCGGGGAGGCGAAGCGGGTCGCACTCGCTCGGACACTCGCTGCGGAACCCGCTGTCGTGCTGCTCGACGAACCGCTCACCGGGCTCGACCGTGAACTCCACGATCGGCTCGCCGGCGACCTCGGCACCCTCCTTCGAGACGCGCACGTGACCACACTGCTCGTGACCCACGACCACGACGAAGCCGCGTCCATCGCCGACCGTACGGTGCAGATCGCCGACCTCTGATTCCTGCTCGGTGATCCGGTGTCACGTGATCGGTTGCTTTCCGTTCTCGTGTCCGTCGCGCCCACTGCCGGGTGATGGATGCGACCGCACGAGCCAACCAACTCCGGCAACGAGCGCAACACCTGCGCCGGCTCGCCGAGGCCATCGAGGCATCGCCCGTGATGCGGCTCGATCGGCACGGCGACGTCGACACATGGCGCGGCCCGCGATCCGACCTGTGCCGGGCGACGCTCGCCGCCAACCAGCACCAGCTCCACGCCGCTGCCGACGACCTTCGCTGGCACGCGTACCGACTCGAGCAGCAGGCCGATGAACTCGACGTCGTCGCCCGCGCCCAGATGGGACTGGCCGGCTGACGTGGATGCCGGATACGAACCGGCTCGAGTGCACCAGCTCGCGCGTCAGACGTCGGAAGCGATCGACGCACTCAACCGCATCGTGTCGACCGACCCGGCCGCAGCGGAGGCGATCCGAGCGGTCAGGCTCGCACGCAGCAATCTCGAGGACCACTGGATGACGGCACTGCGCGAGATCGAACGCAGCGACGCCATGACGCACTGGAGCTCGCATCGGCTCGGCGTGTTCGGATACCGCTCGCTGTTCGCACTCGGCGAGGCGCTCCCCCATCACCTCAGGCCCAGCGCGCCCTCGATCGCAGCATTGTCGCCGCACCCCCTGCTGGCCGAGCTCGACTGGCTCGAGCGTCTGGCCCTGAGCGACAACCCCGCGAGCAGACCGACCGAGGCCGAGATGACCGCCCTCGCACGACGTGCCGCATTCATGGTCCGGCGCAACGACTCCTTGGCCGAACAACTGGTGAAGCTGTCGGTGTCGAACATGCTGGTCGCTCGCCTGCTCGGCCACGCGACGTTCCCCTCGTCGTTCGCCTCCGAAGTCGTCCGGCAGATGGCGGTCCCCAACGGGCCGGACACCGGTCTCGACCCCAATCGATACGCAGCGTCGCTGAGCACGGCACTGGCCAGCCTCGCCAACGATCCCGTGGCATGTCTCGACCTGCTGCTGGACGAGTCGACCGTGTACGCGCTCGCCGCGTGGAAGGCGCTCGACACGACGATGCTGGCCGACTTCGTCGCGAGCGGCCTGTATGACGCCATCGTCGCGGATCCCGATCGACTCGACGACGGCTACGCCGTTCTGGGATTCCTGACGCAGGCGGCCAACGGGCCGCTCGACGGCGGGATGGCAGCAGGGATGGCCCTCGGGGTGGCCACCTCGCTCGCCGGTTACGTCGACACGCTCGCTCCCGCGGTCCGCCAGGAAGGTTCGACGCCGGTGGTCGTCCGTGCCGTCGATCCGCCACTCGACCTGGGCGCCTACGACGATCTCGTCGACCTGTTCGGTTCACTGCTGCGGGTGCCAGAGGCGCAAGCTGCGCTCGGCACCGTGCTCGCCGCCTACACGTTCGAGACGTTCGACCGGATGGGCGGTGACGCGGGCGTGCGTCCCGAGGTGACGTACGTCGCGCAGTTCGCAGACCTCGTCGGTGACGCCAGCCGTACCGAACAGGCCGAACTGGTCGTGGCAGCAGCCGTCGAGGAGGCCCGTCGCCGCCGTCTGGGAAGCATGATCGGCTTCGGTGTCAACGTGACGCTGGTGGCGAGCGGCGTCGGCTCGGTCGCCCGCTCGATCGCCGGGCAGGCGGTGAGGATGGCCACGAATTGGACGGCACCCGTCGAATCCGACCGATTGCCCGACTCGCGCATCCCTGCGTACACCTACGACCTGATCACGGTGGCGGCCGTGGCGACGTTGGCGTCCGATCCAGCCGCACGCCGGACCGCCGGGCTCGGAGCCGTCACCTCTGCACAGTGGTCGGAGGCGGGTCGACGGGTGCACGACATCGACCAGCACGATGATCCACGCAAACGAATGCTGGCGGTCGGCGCGCTCGACCACTGGATCGAAACCAGCGTGCCGGCGCTCGCGACCCACCTCCTGGCGATCCGATCCATGCCCGGCATGCACGAACTCACCGAGGCCCGCAACGCAGTCGGCACCGATTGACCCGGCGTGAGGCTGCGACGACCCTGCTCCGGCGAGCAGGAACCAGCGGGCCGTGGCAGTCTGTCCGCATGCAACTCGCAATGATCGGGCTCGGCCGGATGGGCGCCAACATGGTTCGCCGGCTCCACCAGGACGGACACGACTGCGTCGTGCACGACGTCGCCGAAGCGCCGATCGCTGAACTCGAAGCGGAGCTCGGCGTGACCGGCGCTCGCTCGTTGGGCGAGCTCGTGACGGCGATGGACGCACCACGGTCGATCTGGATCATGGTTCCCGCCGCATTCGTCGGAGTGACCGTCGATGCGTTGGCGCCACTGCTCGAACCCGGAGACACGATCATCGACGGCGGGAACTCGTGGTACCGACACGACGTCGACCGTTCCGCTGCGCTTACTCCGGTCGGGATCGACTACCTCGATGTCGGCGTGAGCGGTGGCGTGTTCGGACTCGAGCGCGGCTACTGCTTGATGATCGGCGGACCCGACGCCGCCGTTGAGCGGCTGACGCCGATCTTCGAGTCGCTCGCTCCCGGCATCGGCACGGGCCCACGCACGCCGGGACGAGACGACGCCGAGGCGTCCGAGGAGCACGGCTGGTTGCACTGCGGACCGACCGGCGCCGGTCACTTCGTGAAGATGGTCCACAACGGCATCGAGTACGGGCTGATGGCTGCCTACGCAGAAGGCCTCAACGTGCTCGCCAAGGCGAACGTCGGCGCACTCGACCGTGCTGTCGACGCCGAGACCGCGCCGCTCGATGCTGCGCCGTACTACCAGTACGACTTCGACCTCGGCCGGATCACCGAGGTCTGGCGGAGAGGTTCGGTGATCAGTTCGTGGCTCCTGGATCTCACGGCCGAGGCGTTCCACGCGGATCCGCAACTCGACGCCTACGCCGGCGTCGTCAGCGACTCGGGCGAGGGACGCTGGACGGTAAACGCGGCCATCGACGAAGGCGTCCCGGTGCCGGTGTTGTCGGCGGCGCTCTACCAACGCTTCTCGTCGCGAGGACGATCCGACGTCGCCGATCAGGTGCTGTCGGCGATGCGCGCCGGGTTCGGCGGCCACATCGAACGTCCGGACTCGGCACGATGAGCGACACACACACCGACCCACACACCGACCCACACACCGATCCCACTGCCGACCCCACGATGGTCACCGGGCACGTCGACACCAGCCGCATGCAGACCACGCAACCGGACGCCGACGCGCTCGTTCTGTTCGGCGCCACCGGCGATCTCGCCGTGCGCAAGCTGTTCCCGGCGCTGTACCGCCTCGCAAAGGCGGGCGTGCTCACGGTGCCCGTCATCGGGGTTGCCCGGAGCGAGTGGACCGACGACGACTTCCGCCGACACGCCCGCGAGTCGGTCACCAAACACATCGACGACCCCGATCCCCAGGTGCTCGACGAGTTGTGCAAGCGGCTCGATCTGGTGCAGGGCGACTATGCCGACGAGAGCACGTGGAGCGAACTGCGCGCCACTCTCGACCGCCACAACTCGATGGTGGCGGTGTTCTACATGGCGATCCCGCCCGACATGTTCCCGACGGTCGCGAAGAAGCTGGCCTCGGTCGATCTGCACCACCGCGGCCGCATCGTCGTCGAGAAGCCGTTCGGGCGCGACCTGCAGTCCGCGATCGAACTGAACAAGACGTTGCACGACATCTTCTCCGAGGATCACATCTTCCGCATCGATCACTACCTCGGCAAGGAGGCGGTGGAGGACCTGTTGGTGTTTCGCTTCGCCAACACGCTGCTCGAGCCGGTGTGGAACCGCAACTACGTGCGCAGCGTCCAGGTCACGATGTCCGAGACGCTCGACGTCGAAGGCCGGGGTTCGTTCTACGAAGGTGTCGGCGCCATCCGAGACGTGATGCAGAACCACCTCCTGCAGGTAGTGTCGCTGCTCGCGATGGAGCCTCCGGCTGGCGCCGACTCGGGGTTCCTGCAGGACGAGAAGGCCAAGGTGATCGCCGCCATGCGGCCGATCGAACCGTCCGCCCTCGTCCGCGGACAGTATGTCGGGTACCGCGACGAGCCCGGCGTCGACCCTCAGTCGAACGTCGAGACGTTCGCGGCGGCGCGCCTGGAGATCGACTCGTGGCGTTGGGCCGGCGTGCCGTGGTACGTGCGCGTTGGCAAGGCGATGGCCCAGAGCGCAACCGAGGCGGTGATCGAACTGCGCGAGCCGCCCCGCATGTTGTTCGACGAGTCGGGTGGACCGCGGCCCGGCCGCAACCTCATCCGATTGCGGCTCGGCAGCCACGACGGTGTCACGTTCGCACTGCAGGCGAAGACGCCCGGGCCCGAACTCGACAGTCAGGAAGTGGATGTCAACGTCGATTTCGCAGCGGCGCTGGGCGAGCGCCAGGACGCCTACGAACGGCTGCTCGGCGATGCACTGATCGGATCGCTGCGTCGGTTCGCGCGCCAGGACATCGTGGAGGGCACGTGGCGGGTCGTCCAACCGGCGCTCGGCCATCCCGGCGAGGTGGTCCCGTACTTCCGTGGATCGTGGGGTCCGGCCGACGCCGACGACATCCTCGTCAACGACGACACGTGGTTCCTTCCCACCCCCGAACGCGACTGACGATTACATCAGGGGTCAGACCCCCGATGTAACACTTCGCGAACCTCATGTGGATTCCCATCACGCTCGCGGCAGCGACGTTCCAGATCCTGCGGACGTCGCGACAGCACCAACTGCGAGCCGTGCTGTCGGTGAACGGCGCCGGGTTCGTGCGCTACGCGTACGGGTTTCCGCTCGCCGTCATGGTGTCGCTGGCGACCTTCGTCGTCGCCGGCGAATCGGTGCCGGCCATTCCCTGGCGGTTCTGGCCGATCGTCGCAGGCGCCGGACTCGCCCAAATCCTCGGCACGCTGGCGTTGCTGCGAGCCTTCGACCTTCGTGACTTCGCCATCGGTACCGTGTACGCCAAGACCGAGGTGATCCTGGTCGCCGTCGTCGTGTCGCTCACGACGTTCGTCGT